>CAYWLF010000028.1:0-15768 GCA_964458875.1 uncultured Gemmatimonadota bacterium | reverse complement strand
GCTCGCGGTAGGCTGCCCGGGTAGGCTCATCGTTTTCCGCCAGGAACTCCTCCGCCATGAAGGCCTTCCCGATCGTGAACCCGTCCTGCAGTGCCATCAGGACCTGCAGCACGGTCGGCACGTCGTCCACGAGCGAGATGTCCACCGTTTCCATCCGCGGCCAGAAAGGGAAGCCCCGATCCGCGATGACCAGGGTGTTGGTGTGCCTGACGCGGCCGAGCAGGCCGAGGATCTGGGGATTGAGGATTCCACGTTGAAGCATGGTCAGCTCCCCTGTTCAATGCGCTAGCTGACGGTCCGCTTGCCGGCCTTCCGATCCGCGTACTGTTGCTCGATCCAGGCGTACGTCTTCTCCATGCCTTCTCTGAGCGGGATACCCGGTTCCCAACCGAGAACCCGCTTGATCATCGTGTTGTCGCTGTCGCGGCCGCCGACTCCAAGAGGGCCATCGACGTATTCGCGATCCAGCTTCACCCCCGCGATCTCTTCGACCATGGTCGCCAGTCCATCGACAGTGACCGGCTCGGCCGAACCGAGGTTGATAGGCGTCGCGATCAGGTCGTCACAGTGCACGATCCTGTCGATGCCCCGCACGCAGTCGTCCACGTACATGAAGGTGCGCTGCCGGGATCCGTCGCCCCAGATCTCGATGCGCCCCGTCCCCTTGTCCTCGGCCTCGATGACCTTCCGGCAGAAGGCGGCCGGAACCTTCTCCCTGCCACCGTCCCAGGTACCGAACGGACCGTACACGGCGTGGAAGCGCGCGATGAAGGTCTTCATGCCGCGTTCGGCCCAGTACTCCTGGCAGAACATCTCGGAATAGAGTTTCTCCCAGCCATAGCCTCGCTCGGCCATCGCCGGGTAGGCGTCGGATTCCTTCAGAGCGCGCGAGTCGGGGTCGAGCTGGAGCTGTGTGTTGTATGCGCAGGCCGAGGAGGAAAAAAAGTACCGCTGAGCGCCGGCCTGGTACGCCGCTTCGAGCATGTGCGCCGTGATCAGAACGCTCCGCATGCACTCGACCCGAAAGTGCTCGATGAAGCCCATGCCGCCCATGTCCGCGGCCAGATTGTAGACTTCCACGGCGCCCTCGCAGGCGCGCTCGCAGTTCTCGGGCTCGCTCAGGTCCAGGCTCAGGCACTCGACACCCGGAACGGGCTGGTACCATTCGGCGATGGGTTTCTTGTCGACGGCCCGGATGCGGGTGAAACCCTTATCCTGGAAGTATTTTGTAAGATGGCCCGCAATGAAACCGCCGGCCCCGGCGATCACGATGAGGTCGTCCGTGCTGGCTTCGGTGCTGACTATGTCGTTCACGGCCGGCTCCGCTCTGGGTTCGGATTCCCTGGGTCACCGATTCTAGCTTCCGCCCGGGCGTCCAGCCAGAATGCGCATCGCTATTCGCCAATTCACGCGAGGAATCTCGCACGCCGTGGACATGGGGTAGTATGTAGCGCTACGCTACAGATGAAGGGCTCTTGCGAGGGGGAGATCCGCACGCTCGACCGACAGGCGGGAGATGAACACAGAAGCCACACTCGTCGTAACAGGATCCGCGGAAGCGTTCACGGACGCGTGGGCACCGCTCGCCGAGCGCCTCGGGCTGCAGCTCGTTCGAGAGGAGTCTCCTGCGCCCGTGCGGGAACGCCGGACGATAGCGGTTCTGATCTCGTGCGGAGGCGAGGAAGAGCGCGCGATAGACCTCTTGCACGACGCCCACCGGGCAGGGATCGACGGCCCCCTCGTCGTCGGGGCGGTAGAAGACCATCGGCTCGCCGTGGAGCTCATGAGGCGTGGCGCAGGCGGGTACTACGCCTTACCCGGTGACGCCGAGCGCCTCGAGCAGGACCTGGCCCATCGGGCCCAAAGCCTCGAGCCACGTCCCGGTGGCGAGGTTTTGGAGGAGTTTCAGCGGGATTCGTACGACTTCGGCGCGATCCTGGGCGAGGACGAATCCCTCCGAGCGGCGCTGGAGCTTGCGTCGAAGGTAATCCCCGGCGGCCGGGCCACGGTCATGATCACCGGCGAGACCGGCACGGGCAAGGAGCTCGTGGCGCAGGCGATCCACTACAACGGTCCGCGCTCCGCGCAGCCCATGGTGACCGTGAACTGCTCGGCAATCCCGCCCAACTTGCTCGAATCGGAGTTGTTCGGGCATGAGAAGGGAGCGTTCACGGACGCGAGGGCTGCCAAGCCGGGCCTGTTCGAGGTGGCGGACGGCGGTACCCTGTTCCTGGACGAGGTGGCCACGCTGCCACTGGAGCTCCAGGGCAAGCTGCTGCGCGTGCTCGAGACGATGGAGGTGCGGCGGGTTGGTGGCGTACGCGACACGAAGGTGAATGTGCGCATCCTGGCGGCGGCAAACGTGGACCTGGCGAACGAGGTTCGCGAAGGCCGGTTCAGGGAGGACCTCTACTATAGGCTCGCGGTGATCACGATCCGGCTACCTGCCCTGCGTGAGCGGGGAGACGATCCGCTCCTTTTGGCCCGTTACTTCCTGTCGAGTCTGGGAACCGAATATGAGCTCGAGGGAGTCGGTCTCACGCCCGAGGGGGTGGCCGCCATTCGCCGTCACCCGTGGCCCGGGAACGTGCGAGAGTTGCGCAACGCCATCGAGCGAGCCCTCCTTCTGGGCGGCGGAAAGGACATCGGGCCGGAGGCCCTGGCACTGCATGAATCGCCGGTTGCCGGCGGCGTGCCCTCTGGCGATGTGGGGGGGCCTCTTCCATTCCCAGCTACCCTACACGAGATCGAGCGTGCTGCTGCGCAGGCCGCCGTTGAGCGTTGTGAGGGAAACAAGAGCGAGGCGGCCCGGCTCCTCGGGACGACGCGCACGCGCCTCTACCGCCTCCTGAAGGACGAGATGGAAGAGAATGACCTGTAACGATCCGCTACAGGTGTGGTGTCGCGGGACGGTGACGCATCGAGAATAGGTTGATTTCAAGCGCTCCGTGGTCGGAACGGTCTTTGCACGATCGGCAATCACCACCCGTTCGCCGGGAACGGGGCCAACAACTTCACGGATGGCAAGAAAAATGATTGATGTGATCGGCAGACCTCAACTGAGACGGTGGGCAGTACTGGTGCTGGCGCTCGGAGCCATCGCGACTGCGGCGTGCAGTAACGATGATCCGACCGGCGTGGCCGATCCGCCAGACACGCTGCCCGAGTCCCAACTCACGTTCCTGAGGCAGGACGTGCAGGCGCCGCCGCTCGTGACCTACGACACGACCGTCGTCGCGACAGCCGGTGAGTCCCTGGACTTGGAGATCCGGTACGCGCCGCCTCCGGGCGAGGATTCGGGCGAAAAATTCCTCGAGTTCAAGCTCAACGACGAGAGCCTGCTTCGCTATCCGCCCGACCATCCCACGCGACCCGGCCAGGCGTTCGCGCCGGGCGACACGGTGTGGATCCGGGTCGTCGTGGACCAGGAGCGGCTCATAGCTACGCTGGAGCCCTCGGGGCTCACCTTCAGCCCGCTCGAGCCGGCGGAACTCGAGATCCGGTACCTAAACGCCGACGATGACTACGACGACGACGGTGACCCCGACCCCGAGCTCGAGGATGACATCGATCTGTGGCGTCAGGAGAATCCGGGTGATGATTGGGAGAGGACGGGGGATCTGAAAGACCTGGAAACCGACCGGATCCGTGCGTTCTTGACCAGCTTCTCGCGCTACGGCCTCGGTATCTGACCACTGCACGCGGAGACGAGACGACGACTGGTCCGATCATGGATACTCACCGCATAAAGGAGCGCGCCGACGCCCTGGCTGGAGAATCGCGGTGGGGCGATCTGCTGGCGTTCCTCGACCGGTTGCCCGCCAGGGAACGGCTGGCGTCCACGGCAGTGGCATACCGGTTCGGGGAGGCCCTGTATCACCTCGGACGCATGGAGTCGTTGGCCCGACACGCGGAAGCGTTTGAGGCGGCCGCGCGCCAGGGTCGCGACGTAGCTGGAATCATGCGAGCCCTCAATCTCGGGGGTATCGCCGCGTTCGAACTGGGCCGGCCCGAGGAGGCCAGACAGGCCTTCGAGAGCCTGATGGCGCTGGCGGAGGCGGAGCAGGACCAGGACATGCTCGCGCGGTCGTCCCTCAATCTGGGCGCAATCGCGAATCTGGAGGGGAGCCCGGCTGCGGCTCTATCGCTGTACCAGCTCGCACTGCCCCTATTCCACAGGCTTGGACAGACCCGCGGGATGTCGCAGACTCACCAGAGCCTGGCGATGTCGTATCGGGATTTGCGACGCTACGCCGAAGCGGAAGACGAGTACCGGGAGGCAGTGCGCCTGGGGCTCGGTTTCGGCTACACGCCGATCGTGGCCATGGCGGTGATCGGCCGCGCAGAGATTCTTGTTCTCCGGGGCGACCCTCAAACGGCGCTCGGTCTGGTGGAGTGGGGTCTGCATCTCTCCCGCCAGCTCGGAGACCCGATCTCGGAGGGAACGGGGTACCGGGTGCGCGCCCAGGCGCGGATGGCCCAGGCCCTCGTAGCTGAGGCCGCCGAGGATCTCGACGAGGCACTCCGTCTGGCCCGGTCTACGAAGAACCCTCTGCTCGAAGCCGAGACGCTGCGAGACCTGGGACGCCTCGCGATCCACTCCGGCGACGAGTTGGCGGCGCGCGGACATTTCTCATCCGCGGGAGAGGCATTCGGCCGACTCGGCTCCGCGCACGCCGTCCTCGAGTTACGTCGGGAGCTGGAACAGCTCGACGCTGGTCCTCCCGCAGCCTGAAGGCGATACCGGCAGCCGTCTTCACCACCTGTGCTTCTTCGCTCCACCCCTGTGATCTGTTGTAGCGTAACGCTACAGATCCTGTACTCAGTTCTTCCATGCGTTACGCACTTGCAACAAGCTGTCACAAATGAAGTTACAAGTGTTTCCATCTCCATTGACGCATTTGGTCTCGGGTTTGCCCAATACCAGTGCGAACGAATCGACCGAAAGCCCTGACCTGACAAACCACAGGAGGAAACGATGAAGAAGCCCCTGCGAATCGGACTGGCGGTGACCTCACTGGCCTTCGCGCTGACGGCGTGCGACGACTCGGGTAGCCAACTCACGGGCCCCGGTGGCTCGTCGGGTGGCGGAGACGTGTCCCTGTCCATCGCCGTGCCGGCCGGTGGCAGCGCGTCGATGAGCTCGAGCGGTGGGGCGCTGTTCGACATCGTGCAGAACGACGGCGCGTCCGAGCTGGTGATCGAGCGAGTAGCCATGGTGCTGCGCGAGATCGAGCTCGAACGTCAGTTCGACGATGACTGCGATGACCACGTCTCCGGCGATGACGACGATTGCGAGGAGTTCTCGACAGGTCCCATGATCCTCGAGCTCCCGCTGGACGGCTCGGTGGACCAGGTGGTAACGATCAACAACGTGCCGGCCGACACCTACGACGAGGTCGAGTTCGAGATCCACAAGCCGGAGGACGACACGGCAGAGGACCTTGAGTTCATCAACAACAACCCGGACTTCGAGCGCGTGAGCATCCGCGTCGAAGGCACGTTCGACGGCGAGTCGTTCGTGTACCTGACCGACCTGAACGAGGATCAGGAGTACGCGCTCGTCCCTCCGCTCGTGGTCGGCGAAGACTCGCCACCCGTGAACCTGACCCTCTCGATCGATGTAACCACCTGGTTCGTGACGTTTGGCGGCAGCCTGGTCGATCCGCGGTCGGCGAACGACGGTGGTGCCAACGAGAACCTCGTGGAGGACAACATCGACCGCTCCATCGAGATCTTCGAGGATGACGATCGGGATGGCGACGACGACTCGGAGGACGGCTCGGACGACAGCTGAGCCGTAGGTCGCAGGCAGTAAGCAGTCTGCCGGTAGCGAGCTGAGTTCCCATGGAAGGGTCCGCCTTGATCGGCGGGCCCTTCCTTCATCTCACCGTCCTTCAGTGACCGTCCATTCGTGCGGGTTTCGGAGGAAGCCGACGGGGTCCATACGAACACCGGCGAGCCGTCCGGACGCCAGCCACACGAAGTCGAAGTACCACAAAAACGCGTACGGATAATCAGCGGCGATGAGCCGGGCCGCCTCCCGCCAGTGCGCCGCCGCCTCGGATGCCGTGGTAGCCGCGAGAGCGGCGTCGAAGTGACCCCTGGCCTCTGCTCCGTCGTAGCTGGAGACGTTGACCGGACCTTCCGGATCGGCCCAAAAGAAGGAGATGTCAGGGTCGAGGCCAACCTGCCAGCCGAGGAATACGGCCTCGTAATCGCGCGCCCGGGCCCTGGCGAACAGGGAATTGAACTCTTGCGACTTGATCTCGATTCGCACTCCAACATTGGCGAGCTCTGCCTGAATCAGCTGCACGGCGTCCATGCGGCGTTCGTTCTCGGCGGGAACCCGGAGCTCGAACAGCAGTGGCACGCCGTTCCGCTCGCGCACGCCGTCTCCGTCAACGTCAACCCAGCCAGCCCCCGCCAGCAGACTGCGAGCCGCCGTTTGATCGAAATCACCTCCCGGAGGCGGCAGCGGGGCGAGATCACCGAAAATGGACCCGTACGGGCCATAAGCCTTCTCGGCGAAATCCGTCATGTCGAGGGCCGCCAGGATTGCGTCCCGATCGATCGCGAGAGACAGTGCCATCCGCACGTTGCGGTCGGCGAGGGCCGCATGGGAATCCGGGTTCCAGCTTATGTAGTCATAGCCTCGCTGCGGAACGCGCAGCACGCGCGCGTCGGTCGCTTCAGCAAGCCGGGTGGCCTCACGGTAGGATTCTACCTGGACGAGATCCAATTCGCCGGCCTGGAGTGCGGTCAGCCGCGTGGTGGGATCCGGAATGATGCGGAAGACCAGCCGGTCGAGGTACGGCCGAACGCTGGATTCCGGGTTGCGGACGAGCCCGATCTGGTCTCCCGGTCCCCAGGCCGCGACGGTGAACGGACCGCTGACCACCAGGCTTCCCTCGCCGTCCGCCCCGGATCTCGGCGCTGCGGCGAGCTCCTCCTCCGACAGACCACCGAATACATGCTCCGGTAGGATACCGACGCCCGAATCATAGAGCATGCCGGGATACTCGCGATCGAAGTGGAACACGACCGTGGAGTCGTCCTGCGCGACGACCGAGTCGAGTCGTGCCGCAGCTATCGACATCGGCATGTGATCCATCTGCCGTAGCAGGTTGTAGGTGAAGATGACGTCACGGGACACGATTGGGGCCCCGTCCGACCAGCGGCGAGAAGCGTCCAGACGGTACGTGAGCTTAGAGCCGTCGATCGCCCAGTCCCGGGCGAGGGCCAGCGGATGCTCCGTCGGATAGCGAAGGGAACCCTCTCCCCATTCCCCATAGTTGAGGCCGAGATACAGGAGGACGGCCAGTTCTCCGTCCAGCGAGGAAGTCGCGAGCGGCGGCAGCACTGTCGTAGGTCTGGAAGCCACGCCGACGGCCGCCGTGCCGCCGATCACAGGACCCTCTGTCGTGGTGTCGGAGTCCTGTGCGCACGCGAGACACAACCCCGCAGCCGCTAACAGCGTGAGGTTCCGCAAGTGTCGGCCCGAGTGGTATGTGAGCATCGCATTATCCCTCATTGATGATCGAGGCCGAACCGACCGCGAGTGGCTCGGAAAAGTATCAGCACCTCGTCCGCAGGTCATTCGTCCCACGCCAACTCGCGAAGCGCGTCCGACCGGGAACCAATTCGGGGCCTGGCGCGTTCCAGAAACGTCGGGAGGCTCACCCGTCGCCCAGCGGCAACGGGGCAAGGTGGCATTTGCGAGGAGGTTCCCGTGCTCTCATCGAATCGTCGGTTCGCGTCCGTCCCCGTCCTCTGGATCTTCACCGTGGCCCTTTCTGTGGGCTTGCTGGGCGCGTGCTCCAGCGACGACGGGGATGGAGGCGGCCTCACCGACCCACCGCCGAACAACGACCCCGCCAACCAGCAGCCCACTGCAGTGATCCAGTCGAGCCACGACGCGGTGCCACCTGGGGACAACAACCAGACCGTCGTTACACTCGACGGCAGCGGATCGTCGGACCCGGACGGAGACGAGCTGAGCTATCAATGGGACGTCTTTGGCGCCACTTATGTCGGCGGGACCAGCTCGTCGTCCGAAGTCGTTCAGGTCACGTTTCCGGGGGTTGCTCCCTATCCCTCTACGCTAACGGTCAGTGACGGGCGAGGTGGGACACACACAGCGAGCTTTACGGTCGCACTGCGCTGACCGGTGAGCCACCTGACTTGGCTGCCCCTGGTAGCCCTGATCGCGGGCCTGACGTTCGCGACACCGGGGGCGGCCCAACCCCTCACTGAACGGACCCCGAATCTCGATGGAACCTGGGTGACGTCGCCCCGAAACCTTCACTTGCAGTTCTCGCACCGCTTCGAGATGGCCGGCGACGATGTCGACATCGGGGACATCTTCGGGGACGGGTTCCTGGTGAACTACCCGACCTTCGCTCTCACCTACGGGGTCGTGCCGGGCGTCATGGCAGGGGTGCGTTACAGCAGCAAATCGCTGGTGATGGACCAGCTAAACGAGTGGCAACCCTACCTCAAGTGGGCTCCGCTGTACCGATCCGGCGAGCGCCCGTGGTCCCTGTCCCTGACGGGTGCCTACAACGGAGCCGCGAAGAGCTTCGACAGCGAAATCGGCGTGCAGGGAGACCTGTGGCGTCGGGTCATTCTGATCGGATCGGTGCGCGGATTTACGGACACGTTCCGCACGGACACGGCGTCGCTGGCCCTGGGAGGGGGAGCGGGTTTCCGGGTCAACCGCTACGTGACCCTGGCCGCCGATGTTACCGGTATCGTGGCGGGCGTCGATGGGCGGCCCGTGGGCTGGAGTGCGGGTCTACACCTCGGCATCCCACACACTCCGCACACGTTCTCGATCATGGCCACCAACGTCACCAGCGGCACATTGCAGGGAATATCAACGGGAGTCGAAGGAGAGGTCTTCTGGGGGTTCGAGTTCACGGTCCCGTTCAGCGGCTTCGCCCGGTGGGGCAAGATTCTCGACCCGGACGGCGACACGGGGACGTCCGACCAGGTGGTGAGCGCGCCCAGCCCACTGGCCGATTCAGCTGAATCTGGTAACGCCGATGTGATCGCGGGTCCGGCGGGCAACCCGAAGGCCATGGAGATCGAGATCGAGAACTTCCGTTTCGACGAAGCGGAACTGGAGATCCCGGTCGGGACGACCGTGCGTTGGGTCAACAAGGATCCCGTGGCTCACAACACCACCGGCGACCGGGGCGAATGGGACTCACCGCTCATCGGTCCGGGCGAGACGTTTGAGGTCACCTTCACACGGGAGGGTGAATTCGCCTACCACTGCACGCCCCATCCGTTCATGGCAGCCAAGATCCGGGTGGTTCAGCCGTAACACTCCTTCGGCGGCTTTGGTGAAACGCCGACTCCTGTACCGGCCGAGCGGTTGACGGGACAGGGACAACGAGATAGCCTGTCGACTCGTTGAGAATCAGTTTCAACTACAGGGTCCGGCTCCCGAGCGCATGCTATTCTCCTCGACCACACAGATCCAGCGCGTTGCGTCACTCATCCGGGGCCCTCTTTCGCGGCACGCCGTGTTGCCGCTTATCGGCATCATCGTCTCGGTGTGCTTCGTCCGTCCGTCCGCGGCGCAGGAGCCTACCGAGCCGATCGAGGAGCGAGTCGAGCGACTGGAAGAACAGGTCGAGAGTCTGCGCCGGCAGCTGGATGCCGGTCCGGACAGCACGGAACTCGTCGAAGTCAGGCGTCAGATCGAAGCGATCACACGTGAGATAGAAACGCTTCGATTGGGCGAAGAGGTAACCGCGAAGGCGGATACGATCGGATTCGGGTTGGGGCCAGCCGCGTCGAAGGTGTACCGCGCCGGGCAAGGAGTGTCGATCGGAGGATACGGCGAGTTTCTCTATCAGAACTTCGGGTCGGAGCGCCAGGACGGATCGCCGTCGGGCGGGTCCGATCAGCTCGATGCGGTGCGGGCCGTGTTCTACTTCGGCTACAAGTTCGACGACCATTTCCTGTTCAACTCCGAGGTGGAATTCGAGCACGGCAGTACGGCTGAGAACGGGTCGGTTTCCGTTGAGTTCGCATACCTCGACTGGCGCTTCCGGGGCCTGAAGGGCAGCACCGGGATGCGGGCGGGACTGGTCCTCGTGCCGATGGGATTCATCAATGAGCTGCACGAGCCGCCGACGTATCTCGGTACGCTCAGACCGGAGACGGAGCGGCGGATCATCCCGACTACCTGGCGGGAAATCGGCGTCGGCATGTTCGGTGCCATTGGCGACATCGACTGGCGGGCGTTCGTCGTCAACGGACTCGACGCAGTGGGTGACGGACCCGACGGTGGGGGCTTCAGCAGCGCTGGCCTGCGCGGAGGACGTCAGAAGGGCTCCGAGGCCCTGGCGGAGGATTTCGCAGCGGTAGGTCGGGTGGACTGGACGGGCGTCCCGGGCCTGCTCCTGGGAGCCTCGGGGTACTACGGGGGCTCGGGGCAGGGGGCTGAGGATCCGCTCGAACCGGACGCGACGATCACGGCCGCGACCCTGATCGTGGAAGGTCATGCCGGTTATCAGGCCCGGGGCTTCGATCTGCGCGGCCTGATCGCGGTCTCGACCGTGGGCGACATCCAGTCCTTGAACGCAGCAAAGGGCTTTACCGGGGACGCGTCGATCGGCGAGCGACTCACGGGGTGGTACGCTCAGGCCGGCTACGACGTGCTTCGAAAGACGCACACTGACGTGCGGCTGCTTCCCTACCTCAGGTACGAGAGCATCAATACCCAGGACGCAGTCCCGGAGGGTTTCGCGGCCAACCCCGAGACAGATCGCAGTCTGTTCACCCTGGGCGTTCAGGTTCTCCCGATCCCAAACATAGCCGCCAAGGCGGACTACACGTTCCAGTCGAATGCGGCCACGACAGCCGTTGACCAGTTCAACGTCTCTCTCAGCTACATGTTCTGAGGCGGCGTTGAATCCAGCGAGACTCAGCCAGTGTCACGCCGCCGTGCGGCTTCTGTCACTGGTCTGGCTGGTCGGCGCGCCGCCGAACGCAAGCGCCCAGGCACTGTTCACGCAGGAAGAAGCCCTTCGGATGGTCTTTCCCGAGCCGGCCACGGTGGAGCGGCGGACCGCCTTTCTGGATGAAGAGGACCTCACCAGGGTGAAGCAGCTGGCGAGGCCGGCCGAATCCAACGGCCGGTCGGTGGTCACCTACTACGTCGGCTGGAGGGGCCTCGAGCCGCTGGGCGTCGCGTACTTCGATGCGCACAGGGTGAGGACGCTGCAGGAAGTTCTGATGATCGTGGTCGACCCCGAGGGTCGCGTTGAGCGCATCGAGATCGTGGGCTTTGCCGAGCCGCCAGAGTACATGGCTCCCGATGGCTGGCTCGCCCTGTTCTCAGGACGACGCCTGGACGACGGTACCTCGACGCGGGGAGACATTCCCATCATCACCGGGGCCACACTCACCGCGCGAGCCGCCACCGGTGCGGTGCGCCGCAGCCTGGCGCTCCACCAGGTGATCGGACCGTTCGATGGCGCCGAGTCTCCGGACCTCGAAGGTGGGCCATGACCCGTTTCGAGCGCTGGACGGTCTGGTCATCGGCCATTGCGACGGGGCTCACGGGCCTGGGCTTCATGTGGACCAAGTACTTCGTTCAGCCGGCCGAGCAGTGGGCCGTGGTGAACCACCCTCTCGAACCCTGGTTTCTGAAGCTTCACATCGTGGCGGCGCCCGCCTTCGTCTTCGCCGTCGGACTGGTGGCCACCCGGCACATCATCCCGCATCTAAGAACGAAAGAGCCGTCAGGTCGCCGCTCGGGATTCATCATGGTTTGGACGCTTCTTCCGATGGTGGTGACCGGCTATCTGATCCAGGTGGTGAGCAGAAGTGGGTGGACGGGTCCGCTGGCCGTCACTCATATCGTGACGGGCTGTGCCTTTCTTCTGGGAATCGCGGGGCACCGGGTCAGGGGGAAGCGCGGCGCGCGCCGTCCGTGAGAACGGCCCCGATTTCAACGAGTCTCGTGCTCGCTCCCGTACCGGGCGGCGATCTCTCGGATGGCCTCGGGGTCTCCCACGATACTCAGTCGGTCGCCCTCCCTGAGGATCGTGTCGCCCCGCGGGACGATGATGGATACGCCGCGGTGTATCAGCGCGATCAGGCTCCCTTCCGGAAGGTCGATCTCGCTCAACGGGCGGCCGACGAGGCTGGAAGAGGCCGCACCCGCTTGCAGGCCGAGCGACAGGAACCGCTCGACACGCAGAATGACTTCCTTGAGTCCCTGCTTGTGGGGAACGGACAGCCACTCGTCGAGGAATTCCTCCTGGGCGACCCGGGCGACGATCTCCGCCAGGGTGCGAAGGTGGTTCCCCGGACTCGGCCACGGGCTCACCAGGAAGAACACTGCATGGACTTGCTCCCCGTGGGTTCGGTCGGTGAACTGATCGGCGGCCGCCACCTGCATCCCCTCCACCGATCGCATGATCACCATGGCCTGCGACTCGATCTCGGCGAGCCGAAGATGCGGAAGAGCTGCGTTGCGGAGGACTGGAGTGGCGCCCGTCTTGATACCGTGCAGGAATCCCGCGGCGAGTCGCTCCGCGCTCATCGGCAGGCGCTCGGCCAGGAGTACCGCCGCTCTGCGAGTCGCGTCCGCGAACGTCGCCTCGGGCGGCAGATCGACGGTGAAGGCCCTCCCGATCACCTCGTCGAACGGGTCGAGCGTCGGTTGGCCCTCCTCCTTCAGCAGTCCCCGCAGCTCCAGTTCCGCTCCTTCGTACGGCTTTTGCGCCAGGCGGTGGAACCAGTGCAATAGAGCGCCTGCCCGCCTGGTTCTTCCCCGGGCGTAGTGGAAGTACCAGACGAGGCACACAGCCACCAGCCCGATCGAGAAGCCGATAGGCATGATGCCCATCTCGGCGATGAGCAGAAACGGCACCAGGAGTCCCACGAGATGCACCCACGGATACAGCGGCGCGCGAAACCCCGGATCGTACGACGCGAGGCCACTCTCTCGCATGACGATGACGGCAAGATTCACCATCGAGAAGATGAGGAGCAGGAACGCGCTTGCTAGCTTGGCGATGGTCAGGACAGGTAGCAGCGCGATACAGAAGGCCATCAGCATCGCCGTTGCGAGAATAGAAACGGTCGGAGTCCCGAAGCGACCGATGATGGCGAAGAAGGGCGAGACGAGCCTGTCCCGGGCCATTGCCAGGGGATAGCGGGAGGCTGCCAACAGTCCAGCGTTTGCCGAGGCCGCGAGTCCGGCAAGGGCCGGAAGGGTGACCAGGGCAAGAGCTACGGGGCCGGGAAGCCAACCGAACAGGGTCTCTCCCGCGGTCGCGAAAGGCGTCAGGTCTCCGTGAAAGACCTCGGGGGCGATCGTCGCGACCATCACGTACACGCCGGCCACATAGATGAGTGATGCCGTCAGGAGTCCGAGGAAGATCGCGGCCGGGATGGTACGGTCAGGATTGTGCACCTCCTCGGCCACGCTGGCCACCTTCAGGGGACCGGCGAACGAGATGAAGACGAGGCCCATCGTCGCGACCAGGCCCTCCACGCCGAGGGACATGAACGGTTCGAATGGGCTCTCCGGAGCCGGCGGATGACCGAGCACCGCGACGAGTCCCTGCGTCAGGAACAGGGCCAGGAATCCGAGCACAGTCCCGACCAGCACTCGTTGCAGGCCACCCGTGTGCTTCGCGCCGACCACGTTCACGAGGGCGAAAACCACCGTCAGTACGATCGCCACGGTCTGAATCGGAAGATTGACGAAGAGAGCGAGGTACGCTCCCATTCCCACCAGAGCGAAGGCACTCTTGAGGACGAGCACGAGCCAGGTGCCGAGACCGCCGACGGTTCCCACCATCGGCCCGAGGCTGCGATCGAGGAAGTAGTAGATCCCTCCTGCCCGGGGCATGGCGGTTGCCAGCTCAGCGATGCTGAGCGCTGCTGGGACCGCCAGCAGACTTGCGAGGAAGTATGCCAGCACGACGGACGACCCAGTGATCGCTGCGGCCAGGCCCGGGAGCAGAAAGAAGCCGGAGCTGAGCATCGGCCCCAGACCGATCACATAGACGTCGAGAAGCGTCAGCTCCTTCTCTAGTCGCTGACCAGAGCGAGGGGCAGCGGGTCCATCCGCGGACGGCTCTCCATTGACCATTTCGATTGCTCAGTCGTTCGCGGCCACCATCGCCTCGTCGATCATCGCCATGAGTTCGTCGCGCGTGAACGCGTACGGCTGGTCCTCGTTCAACTGCACGAGTCTCAGAATATGTGCCCGAATCGTGAAGTTGGCCTCCTGCTCATTCGGCACGACCATGTACCGACGCTTCGGGCTGTCGGACGTAAGGAAGTGGAGGAAGGCGTCGGCCACCTCGTCGGGCTCCTTGAACTGGCCGCGATCGGCCGGACCGGACAGCACGCGATCGAGCTGTTCCTGCGCCATCGATCCCTCGGTCGAGTAGCCCTTCTCGCGCATCCGCTCGACCATGTTCTCCGTGATTTCGGACTTGTAGTTGCCGGGCTCGACCACCGCGACCTCGATCCCCAGGGAGGCGAGCTCGATCGCCAGCACGTCGGTGTATGCCTCGACAGCGTGCTTGCTCATCGTGTAGGGTCCGCCGAGTCTCCACGTTCCGATCCCCGAGATCGAACCGGTCGTGGCGATGCGCCCTCCGTTCTCGATGAGCAGCGGAGCGAACGCTTTCGTCACACGGTACGGACCGTAGACGTTGACGTTCAGCTGGAACTCGAGGTCCTCCTCGGTCACCTCGACTAACGGCGCGAGGATGACTACGCCGGCGTTGTTGATCAGACCGTACAGGCCGCGTCCTCCCGCCCGGACAGTCTCGACCGCAGCGTCGATCTCATCCTGAACGTTCACGTCGAGACGCACGCCCTGGATGTTGTCCATCGCGTTCAGCGCATCCAGGTCCGCCTGCTTTCGGGCCCCGGCGTAGACGAAGAAACCGTTGGCGGCGAGGACTTCGGCTGTTCTCAGTCCAATCCCCGAGCTGGCTCCGGTGATCAGCACCGCACGGCCCTGGCCTACGTCCGCGGTCGCCTGCGCTTCTGCGTCCTGAGCCTCCGCACACCCGGCGGAGATCATGCCGGCCCCCAGGAAGACCATCGCGAGGAGTACGGCCCTGAGTCCGCTAACAGTCGTGTTCATGTACGGCTCGTCCTTTCATCGAGTTCACTATGCGAGGTGCACAGGATAGTGACGTCATGTGCGGTGCGACAGGAACAGGAGGGGCCTCCCGGGAGAAAAGGGGGCGCTGAGGCTGGCCTTTCACCTTGACTCCGTGCCGGCCGACAGGCGTTACTGGGAGTGATTTTACCATACCGCTTGGGCCCACCGGGCGGGCGCGCGGGCGAAGCCCCACCGTCAGGCCACATACACAGCAAGCGCCCAGACGGCCCACTCAGAAGGAGAATGGCGATGAAGTACATGATCAGCTGGTTCGAGCGCCCCCAGGGTTCGCCCATGGAGTATGAAAATGCCCAGAAGCGGATCCTCGATGTGTTCGGTCAATGGCAGTCGCCCGAAGGATTCGAGATCGAGGTATTCGTGGTGCGAGTTGGCGAATGGGGTGGGCACGTATTGGTGGACTGCGATGATCCGCTGGCCGTTCACAAGTTCTGCTCCACCTACCCGGCTTTCACATTCGAAGCGCGACCCGTGATTCCCGTCGAGGACGCGGTCCGGGTAGAGCTCGAGGCCATCGCCTGGCGAGATGGCCTGGACCGCTCCTGACAGGAAGAATCACATGTCCGATATGAACGATAGCGTTGCACTGA
>CAYWLF010000027.1:12308-15865 GCA_964458875.1 uncultured Gemmatimonadota bacterium | reverse complement strand
CCGGGCCGAACACCTGTACCGCCTGCTCCGCGAGGGTTGTCCACGCGCCGGGCCAGGGGTCGCACCCACGAATCCACCGATCGAGCTCGGTTGCGGGAAGCCTCCAGTCCAGGCGGGCTCCTTCCCGGCTCATTTTGGGCGCGTACGTAGCGTGCTCGTGCACCTGCGGCTCCTCGCGCAGGGCACCCGCTTCCATCTGCGCCAGGGCTTCGACCAGGGCCGTCGCGCCGATCTCGGAAAGCATTTCGTACAACTCGCCGGCCGTCAGGTCCGATGGCAACTCTACCGCCACCCGATAGAGGACCGGCCCGGCGTCCAGTTCCCGGACCATTCGCATGATCGTAACACCGGAGTGCTCGTGCCCGCGGATGATCGCCCAGTTGACGGGCGCTGCCCCCCGTAGTTCGGGAAGCAAGGAACCGTGGACGTTCACCGACCCCAGGGACGGCAAGGTCAGCACTTCCTCGGTGAGGATTTCGCCGTAGGCGGCCACGACCGAAATCTCCGGCTCCAGTTCACGGAGCTGGGCCAGGAATTCCTCCCCCCGGGGCTTCTCCGGCTGGAGAACCGGGATGCCTTCCTCCTCGGCCACGGCCTTGATCGCCCCGGGGCGCACGGCTCGGCCTCGCCCGGCCGGGCGGTCGGGCTGTGTCACCACGGCCACCACGGCGTGTCCCTCCTCCTGGAGGGCTCGCAGAGACGGCACACCGAAGTCCGGCGTACCCCAGAAGAGGATCCTCATTGGTTGTTCCCGTCGTTTCGGCGGTCCCGTTCCAGGTTCGTATCTATCGCCTGGACTCGTCCATCTTCGACCACTTCTTGAGCAGCATGCGACGCTTCAGGGGGCTCACCCGATCGATGAACAGAACGCCATCGAGATGGTCGCATTCATGCTGGAGGCAACGGCTCAGCAGCCCCTCCGCCTCGATGCGCACCGGCTCTCCGTCCCGGCCGAGCCCCTCAACCACGACACGCCCGCTTCTCTCCACCACTTCGTCGAGCCCGGGTATGCTGAGGCAGCCCTCCACTTCCTTCTGCTGGCCCGTCGCTTCGACGATCCGTGGATTCACGAGCACCCCCGGCTCGATCTCGTCATCCCGGACGTCGTAGACGAACACGCGCATCGGAACCCCGACCTGCGGGGCCGCGAGGCCGATGCCGTCCTCTGCGTACATCGTCTCGAGAAGATCGTCGACCAGGGCGCGTACCTCGCCATCGACCGCGTCTACCTCCCGGCATATCTCCCGCAAGACGGGATCGCCGAGGTATCGCACCTCGCGCATGCTCATGACAGCCGTCCGGTCCCGCCCGTGCGCTTCGCCCTCAGCCGTCTGCACTTTCGCCGCCGGCCTTGCGCCCGATCTTGGAACGTTCGACCTCGAGCCGCGTGTCATCGGCGGTCTTGATCGTCATCCGATCGTCGGTGAGGTATACGATCTTGCCGATGATCCCGCCGATCGTGACTACCTCGTCGCCCTTGCTCAGCGACTTGACCATCTCGTCATGCGACTTCTGCTGCTTCCGCTGCGGCCTGATCAACAGGAAGTAGAAGATCATGAAGATGGCACCAAACATGAACACCGTGCCGAACGGATTCGGGCCGGCCGGCGTCTGCGCCTGAAGAAGAGAGAGGATCAGCACTTTTCGTCTCCTGGTTGCCAGCGCCCGCCGCAAGCGGACGCGGCCTTCCGTGGTTCAGTTGTGTCGTTCAGCCAGATAACTTAACGGATCCAGATCGGTATCGCTCCAGCCAGCCGTCTGCCCACGCCTCGAACTCGGAGGCGAGCACCGCGGCCCGGGCTTCCGCGACCAGATCGATCAGAAACGCCAGGTTGTGGAGCGACAGAAGCCGCAGCCCGAGGAGCTCGTCCGCCACGAACAGGTGACGCAGATATGCGCGCGTGTAGTTGCGGCAACATTCGCACCGGCAGCCCGGGTCCAGCGGCCGGCCGTCACGGGCCAGGTCCGCCCTTTTCACATTGAGTCGTCCGTCCCGTGTGAACGCCGTTCCGTTGCGCCCATTCCGGGTGGGCGCCACGCAGTCGAACATGTCCACCCCCCGTCGCACGGCCTCCACGAGGTCCTCCGGGTACCCCACGCCCATCAGGTAGCGGGGAAGCGCCGGCGGCAGGGCGGGCTCGAGCACGTCCAGCATCGCCAGCGTCACATCCTTCGGTTCGCCTACCGACAGGCCTCCGATTCCGAGACCCGGCCACTCGCCCAGTTCGAGCGTCCGCTCGAGAGACTCGACTCGCAGGTCCCCGAACGAGGCGCCCTGGATGATCGGGAACAGCAGCCCGGGTCCGGCACCTTCCCTCTCCAGCTCGGCATGCCGGACGCGGCATCGCTGGAGCCACAGGATCGTTCGATCCAGCGCTTCGCGAGCCGTCGGACGATCCGCCTGCCCGGGCGGACATTCGTCCAGGGCCATCATGATGTCCGACCCGAGGACCGCCTGGATTTCCACGGCCCGTTCGGGCGTCAGGAGATGCCGGGACCCGTCGATGTGGCTCTGAAACGTCACTCCCTGGTCTTCCACCCGGTTGATGCGGGCCAGGGAGAACACCTGGAACCCGCCGGAGTCTGTGAGGATGGGCAGGTCCCAGTGCATGAACCGGTGCAGTCCTCCCATCTCCGACATCACTTCGGTGCCAGGACGCAGGTACAGGTGGTACGTATTCGCCAGGATGACTCGCGAGCCGATCGAGCGCAGGTCTTCTGGGGTCAGAGACTTCACCGTGCCCTGCGTGCCCACGGGCATGAAGCAGGGGGTGGGGACCTCACCGCGCTCCAGGGCGAGGAGTCCGGCGCGCGCGCGGCCATCTACTCCTTCGACCCGAAACCGCCCGTCCGTTGCGCTCATCTCATACCACCAGCATCGCGTCGCCGTAGGAATAGAACCTGTAACGCTGCTCGACCGCATGGTGATACGCGTGCATCACCCGGTCGCGCCCGGCCAGGGCCGCCACCAGCATCAGGAGGCTGGAACGAGGAAGGTGGAAGTTGGTCAACAATCCGTCCACCGCCTTGAATGGATACGGCGGATGGATGAACAGGTCTGTCCAGCCCCCGCTTCCCTCGAACGAACCATCAGCCGCGGCCGCGGTCTCGAGCGTCCGGGCAGACGTGGTGCCGACGGCCCACACCCGCCTTCGGGCGTCACGCGCCCGGTTCAGGACGCGGGCGGACGCCTTCGGCAGCTCGTACCACTCCGAATGCATCCGATGGTCCTCCACGCGCTCCGCGTCCACCGGGCGGAACGTGCCCAGGCCCACGTGCAAGGTCACGGGGACCACACTCACTCCACGCGCCTCGATCTGTTCGATCAGTCCGGTCGTGAAGTGGAGTCCCGCCGTCGGCGCCGCTACGCTTCCCCGCTCCCGTGCGTAGACGGTCTGGTAGCGCTCGCGATCCTCGGCGTTGCCCGGACGCCGAATGTAGGGTGGCAGAGGTATCTCCCCGTGACGTTCGACCAGGTCCCACGGATCTCCCTCCCCCTCGAGTCGCACCCGCCGGCTGCCGTCCGCGAAGGAGTCTTCGACCCGAACCTCGAACCC
>CAYWLF010000027.1:0-12208 GCA_964458875.1 uncultured Gemmatimonadota bacterium | reverse complement strand
CCGATCCGTCACCGATCCCGTCTGACGATCGAGAACGAGGAGGCGGCTCTCGTCCCGTCGATCCGCCGGATGGCTGGCGACGAGATCCTCGGGAAGCGGGTAGTCGAAATCGGCCGTGAGAAGCGCGGGCCCGCCTTCAGCCGTCATCCCCGAACAGTCCTGCCTGGGACGATTCCCCGCCCGGCGGGAGGGCGTACCCGAATCGTTGGAAAGCTCTCGGCGTCGCGACTCGACCGCGAGCCGTGCGGTGCAGATAGCCGTTCTGGATCAGGTAGGGCTCGTACACTTCCTCGAGCGTGGACGCGTCCTCTCCAACGGCGACCGCCAGCGATCCCAGACCCACAGGACCGCCGCCGAAGTTCTCGATGATGGCACGCAGAACCCGCGCGTCCATCTCGTCGAGCCCGTACTCGTCGACGTTCAGCATCTCCAGCGCGCCGCGTGACGTGTCCCCGTCGATCCGACCGTCGGACTTCACCTGGGCGTAGTCCCTCACTCTCCGGAGCAGCCGGTTGGCGATGCGAGGCGTTCCGCGGGACCGACGGGCGATTTCTGCCGCCCCTTCCTGGTCGATCGAGACTCCGAATATCTCGGCAGAGCGCTCGACGATCTGGTGGAGTTCCTCGGGCGGATAGTAGTTGAGTCTCTCGATCACCCCGAAACGTGCCCTCATCGGCGCGGTGAGCAGTCCGAACCGGGTGGTGGCGCCGATCAACGTGAACTCTTCGATCTTCATCGAAACCGTCTGGGCCCGGGCTCCCTCGCTGAGCCGGATCTCGATCCGATAGTCTTCCATCGCCGGATAGAGATACTCCTCCATGACAGGCCGCAGGCGATGAATCTCGTCTATGAACAGGATGTCGCCGTGCTCGAGATTCGTCAGGAGGCCGGCCAGGTCACCGGGCTTCTCGAGTACCGGACCCGAAGTGATCTTGATGTTCACATCGAGTTCGCGGGCCATCAGGATTGCCAGTGTCGTCTTGCCGAGTCCCGGCGGACCGAAGAACAGCGTGTGGTCCAGGGCCTCCTGGCGCTGCAGGGCGGCCTGGATGTAGACGTCCAGCGCCTCCTTCACCTTCTCCTGGCCGACGAACTCCACCAACCGGTCCGGGCGCAGGGAACGCTCGTGACCCGCGTCCCCTTCGAGCGGCCGGGGAGTCGTCACTTCCACGCGTTCGGACATCGGCCTCTCCGGGGGTGAGGGTTTGTCGGTGACCTGCTACAGGTGCCGCAGCGCGGCTCGGATCATTTCCTCGGTGTCGACGTCTCCGCCTACCTCGCGACGCGCTGCCCTCAGTGCACCTTCGCTTTCGAGATGCGAGTACCCCAGGGCCCGCAGCGCCTCCAGCGCCGCCATTCCTCCCTCCATCGGCTCGTCCTCGGGCCCGGAACCGGCCAGGGCTGCCAGGTCCTCGAGCTTATCGGCCAATTCCAATGCCATACGCTCAGCCGTCTTCCGGCCCACGCCGCTCACCAGTTGCAGCGTCTCGTGATTGCGGCTGCGAAGAGCGCTGACTATTCGCTTGGCGGGCAGCGCGCCGAGGATGGCAAGGGCCAATCGCGGGCCGACGCCGGATGCGCTCTGTAGCCGAAGGAAGAGCTCCCGATCCACCGAGCTGCCGAACCCGAACAGCTCCAGTGCGTCATCCCGTGACACGAGGGCCGTGTGCAGGTCGACATCCCCTCCCGGCTGTGGGAGCCCCTCGAACACGCGGGAAGGAACGATGACCTCGTACCCCACGCCGGCCACCGTCATGATCTCGACGCGGTCGCCCCGAACGGCGGCCAGTTCTCCCCGGACGCGGCTGATCACAGGGCCGCTCCACGGCCACGGCGGGCCAGCGGTCCCGTACCGATGATCAGGTGGCACAGGGCCGCGGCACAGCCGTCCGATGCGTCCGACGGTCGAGGCGGCTCGGCCAGCCCGAGGAGCTTCTGTACCATGAATCCCACCTGTGTCTTGGTCGCCCGTCCCGTGCCGACGACGGCCTTCTTGATCTCGGCTGGCGGATACTCTGCCACCACCAGTCCCCGTTCCGCTCCTGCCAGCAGCGCCACGCCGCGGGCATGCGCCAGCACGACTGCCGTTCGGGGGTTCTCGCTGTAGAAGACACCCTCGACGGCCATGCAGTCCGGTTCCAGCCGTTCGATCACGGCCTGTATGTCACTGTAGATGTGCAGGAGGCGAACGGCCAGATCACCCTTCCGGGGCGACCGGATCACGCCGCATTCGATCAGCCGGCAATCGGTCCCGCGGCCTTCCACCACGCCGTACCCGGTCGCCGTGGATCCCGGGTCGATCCCCAGGACTCGCACGGGACTCTAGCGCGGTGGGCGGGCAGCGGCGGGCTGGGCCCGGGCGGCCTCAGCCCTCGAGAGACGCAAACGCTTCGTCATCCACCTCGAAATTGGAGTACAGCTTCAGAACGTCGTCCTGCTCCTCGAGCGTCGTGACCAGCTTGATCAGACGTTCAGCCTCGCGTCCCTCGACCTTGACCGTAGTTGTGGGAATCAGCGCCAGCTCCGCCTCCTCGAACTCGATTCCCTGTTCGCGAAGACCGTCCTGCACCACGTGAAAATCGGTAACGGAGGTGGTGAGCACGTGTACGCCGTCCTCCGTGCTCATGTCCTCGGCCCCGGCTCCGAGCGCTGACTCCAGGGCGGCTTCCTCGTCGTAGCGCTCCACGTCGAGATAGATCTGGCCCTTCCGCTCGAACATCCAGGCCACCGATCCGCTCTGCCCGAGGTTACCACCACCCTTGCTCATGATGTGCCGGATCTCGGCGACCGTGCGGTTCGTGTTGTCCGTGACGCACTCGAGGAAGATGGCCACTCCACCGGGACCGTAGCCCTCGTACGTGGTTTCCTCGAAGCTCATGCCCGGCAGCTCGCCCGTACCCTTCATCACGGCACGGTCGATATTCGCCTGTGGCATGTTCTCGGCCTTCGCGTTGGCGATCGCCGTACGCAGCCGAGGATTGAAGTTGGGCTCGCCACCGCCCTGGCGGGCAGCCACGGCGATCTCGCGACCCATCTTCGAAAACCGTTTCCCACGGGCCTGATCGTTGACCGCCTTCTGGCGCTTGATCTGGGCCCACTTGCTATGTCCAGCCAAACGTCTTCGCTCCGTCCCCTGGCACCGCGATCAGCGGTGGTCCTCTTCCTTCCGGGCATCCGCCTCGGCGATGATCTTCTTGGTCACATCGGTGGGAGCGGGCTCGTACCCCGACAGGTCCCGCGCGTGAGCGCCCTTGCCCTGCGTCAGCGAGCGCAGCGCCGTCGAGTAGCGGTACATCTCGGACTGCGGCACCTTGGCCTTCACGACCTGCCAATGCCCGTCCGCGTCCATTCCCATGATACGGCCACGACGCTGGTTGAGATCACCGATGACCTCACCCATGAACTCCTCCGGGGTCCTGACCTCGACGTTCAGGATCGGCTCGAGGATGATCGGCCGGGCATCGCGGGCAACCTTCTGGAAGGCCATCGATCCGGCGACCTTGAACGCTTGCTCGGAGCTGTCCACGGCGTGATACGAACCGTCGTAGCACTCCACCTCGACATCCACCACGGGGTACCCGGCGAGGATCCCCCTGGCGAGTGCTTCCCGCACGCCCTTGCCGACAGCCGGCACGAATTTACTCGGGATTACGCCGCCCACGATCTTGTTCACGAACTCGAAGCCCTCACCACGCGTGCGGGGTGCCAGGCGAAGCCAGCAGTCTCCGTACTGTCCCCGGCCGCCGGTCTGCTTCTTGTACCGGCCCTGGCCCTGCGCCTTCTTCGTGATCGTCTCGCGATACGCGATGCGCGGTGCTTCCGTATCGACGTTCACGCCGAACTTCCGCTTCAGACGCTCCATCGCGACGTTGAGGTGAAGCTCACCGAGCCCGCGTGCGATCGTCTGGCCCAGTTCCGGCTCAAAAGCCGCGATGAACGTCGGGTCCTCCTCGTGCACCCGGTTCAAACCAGTCGCCAGCTTGTCCTCTTCTCCACGCGAGGCCGGGAAAATCGCGATCGCGATATCCGGCTGCGGCCAGGCGATTGGAGCCAGCCGGTAGTCCTTGCCCTGTGCACACAGCGTATCCCCCGTGTGCGTGTCCTTGAGCTTCGCGACCACCCCGATGTCGCCGGCGTGCAGCGCCTCGACCTCCGAGCGGGTTGCACCGTCCGGCGTGGCCGGGTGGGTCAGGCGCTCCGTGGCCGAGCGACCGGGATTGGAAGCCGTGATTCCGCCGCGAACCGTTCCCGAGAAAACCCTGAAGTACGTCAGCTCGCCGACGCGCGGTTCCTGCGTCGTCTTGAATACGATCGCCGTCAGCGGCTCCGAGTCCGAGGGCTGCAGCTCGGTGGCATCGCCCTTTGCGTTCGTGACCTCGACGACGCCGGCGTCAGCCGGGGACGGCATGAGTTCTACGAGCTTGGTCATGACGGCCCGAACTCCTCGTCCGCTGTCCCCCGACCCGCAGAAGATTGGGAACAGCTCGCCTCGCCACATGGCCGCCGACATTGCGGCCAATACCTTTTCGCGATCCAGTTCCTCACCCTCGAGATAGGCCTCGAGCAGCTCGTCGTCCGTGGCCGCGATCGTCTCGATCAGTTGCTCCCGGTACCGCTGCACCGTGTCCAGCAACTCGCCCGGAATTTCCGTTTCCTCGTATTCGCCCTTCGACCCGGACACGTAGATGTGGGCCTTGTTGGAGAACAGGTTGACGATGCCGCTGAATCCGTCCCCGGTGCCGATCGGCACTTCGACGGGGATGGCCTCGCCCGACAGGGTGTCACGGATCTGGTCGAAGCACTTCTCGAAACTGGCGTTCTCCCTGTCCATCATGGACACGAACAGCATTCGCGGCAGGGAGCGTCTGTTGCAGACCGACCAGACCCTCTCCGTGCCGACCTCGACACCGTTCGTGGCGCTAACCACGACCAGGCCGCCATCGGCCACCCGAACACCGGCCTCGACCTCGCCGAAGAAGTCCAGGTATCCGGGCGTGTCGATCAGGTTGATCTTCGTGCCCATCCACTCGGCCCGCCCCATGGCCAGGTTGATCGAGATACCGTGATCGTTCTCTTCCGGAGTGAAATCGGTGTGCGCGGTGCCGTTCTCTACCGAACCACGACGGGTGGTGGAACCGGCTATGAAGCACATGGCGTCGACCAGCGTCGTCTTGCCGCTCCCGCCATGACCGAGAACTGCGATATTTCTGATGTCGGAGGAACCGTATTCGGTACCCATCGCACCTCACCTCCTGTCGGGGGTTATGTCCAACGGCCTCCACCGTGCGGTGGGGGGCCACATAGTAGAAAAGACACCGCCCTCTGGAAAGGGGCTGCGCCGACCCTCAGTCCGAGCCACGATAGCGACGACTCATGTCGTCCAGGTACGCCCGCTCCTTGGCTGTCAGAGACTCGATTCCGGAGTCCCGGATCTTGTCCAGGATCCGATCGACTTCATCGAGCGAGTCTCCGTCCACTGGCCGGCTCTTTCGCCGCTTGTCCGCAGTCCGTCCCCGGTCAGTCGCAGGCCTTCCCTGTTCAACCCCGAGTTTGGTCCGCCGCGGGTCCATCCGACGCAGCCTGGCTTCGATTCGGTCGCCGTACCGCAAGTAGATCCACGCGGTCGCGGCCCCGCCGAGGTGGGCCCAGGTCGCCACACCACCACCGGAGACTGCGCCGAGCGCCGAGCGCGTGGCCCAGAGATCAAGGACGATGATGACCCCGACCAGGTATTTGACCTTGACCGGGATGATGAACCACAGGAAAACACGGGCATTGGGCCACTTCAAGGCGAACGCGAGCATCACGCCCATCAGGGCCCCGGATGCTCCGATGACCGATACGGGCCCGATCCACCGGTATAGCAAGACAGAGGTCAGCGCCGCCCCGACGCCACATACCAGGTAGAACTTCAGGAACTCCCGCCCACCCCAGGCCCGCTCAAGAGGCGGGCCGAAAAAGAACAGGATCAGCATGTTGAAGAAGATGTGCCCGAACTGGTTCGCGTGGACGAACATGTACGTGACCGGCGACCAGGGATGCCGCAGCAGGTCGGGGGTCGAGAAGCCGAGCGTGTCCACGGCCCACGAGAATGGCACCAGTCCAAGCACACTGATCGAGATGAACACCGCGAAATTGGCGATCAGCAGGCGCTTGACCCAGGGAGTGAGCGTGTACCCGAGCAAGCCGCCTCCTCCGCCCTGCCCCCCGTATCCACTCCCGCTGCTCCAGCCGCCTCCTCCGTAGCCGCGACGGCCCGCGGGACGGCGTGAGTCATACCTCCGGTCGGAGAAGCCCATCAGCGGCGCCCTGCGCTCTCACCCGTGCGCCGCACGGCCGCACGGGCGATACTCTCACACAACTCGGGAAACCCGATGCCCGCCGCTGCAGCGGCCTTGGGTACGAGGCTGGTGGAGGTCATTCCGGGGAGGCTATTCGCCTCCAGGCACCAGAAGGACCCGTCGTCCGCGCGCCTGAAGTCCACCCGGCTGTAGGAGGCCTGGCGGAGGGCCCCGTAAGCCAACACCGCGAGGTCCCGCAGACGCTCGGTCTCGACGGTCGAGAGGGGGGCCGGGGCTTCGTACCGGGACAGACCTGCCGAGTACTTGCACTCGTAATCGTAGATGTCGTGGCTCGGGATGATCTCGACGGGCGGCAACGCCTCACCTTCCAGGACGGCGACCGTGAGTTCACGCCCCGGGATGAAAGCTTCGCAGAGAACGTCAGCGTCATAGCGAGCGGCCAGGTCTATCGCCGGCCGAAGCTCGTCCGCTGTTCGCACCACCGTGAGACCGACCGTGGATCCCCCGGAAGCCGGCTTCACGACCAGTGGCAGGCCCAACGCCTCCACGATTTCCGTGGGTGACGCCGAGGCCCCGGCCCACGCCGGCGTGGGCACTCCCGCGTGCGCGAACAGTTCCTTCGAGACTCGCTTGTCGAACGCCACGGCGCTCCCGAGGCATCCGCTGCCCGTGTACGGCACACCGGCCAGGTCCAGCAGACCCTGGACGGTACCGTCCTCCCCGTACTCGCCGTGCAGCGCGAGGAACACGACGTCCGCCCTTCGGACCGCCGGCAGATCCGCCAGGGCGGCTCCGACGGCCGAACTGCCAAGGCGCGCCAACTCCTCGATCCCCGGGGGATCGGCGCCGACGTCCCCGCCCAGCATCCTGGCTTCGTCCTCGGGCAGTACGGCTCCGTGAGCCGGATCCACGGCGACGACCTCGTGACCGCGCTCCCGGAGCGCGGCGGCGACGGCCCGGCCCGTGGCCAGCGACACGTTCCGCTCCTCGTTCGCCCCTCCAAGGACGACGGCCACCTTCATCGGCTCACTCATCCTCCCGCCCCACCGGCGCGGAAACCTGCACCAGGTCACCCATTTCGTTCGCCTCGAGCCAATCGTCGTTGAACACCTTGGAAAGGTAGCGCTCGCCGGTGTCGCACAGAATCGCCACCACGCAGGCCTCCGGATCGTCTACCTCGCGGGCCACCTCGGCGGCGATGTGCACGATCAAGCCTGTCGATCCGCCGACGAACATTCCTTCTTCTCGCGTAATGCGGCGCGCCATCTGGAAGGACGCGCGGTCGTCAAGGGTCCGGAACTCATCGATCCACTCGAAGTGAAGCGTGCCGGGCAGCTTGTCGTTGCCGATTCCCTCGACCTTGTACGGGGCCCCTTCTCCGATCTCGCCGGTTTCGGAATAGCCCGCGAAGACGGACCCCTCAGGATCGCCCGCGATCACGCGAACGGCCGGATTCCTTTCCTTCAGGTAGCGCCCCGCCCCGCTGATCGTACCGCCGGTGCCCGGAGAGGCTACGAAGTGAGTCACCCGGCCTTCGGTCTGCTCCCAGATCTCGGGACCGGTCGTCAGGTAGTGCGCCTCGGGATTGACCGGGTTGTAGAATTGATCCGCCAGGAACGCGTTCGGCGTCTCCTCGGCGATCCGACGCGCCACCGTCCCGTAGTACTCCGGGTGATCCGGTTCCACGGTCGGCGTAACGATGACTTCAGCACCGAACGCGCGCAGCAAGCGAATCTTCTCTTCGCTCATCTTGTCGGGAATGGTGAACACGCACCGATATCCCTTCACGGCCGCTGCGACTGCGAGCCCGATTCCGGTGTTGCCCGAGGTGCCTTCGACGACCGTTCCGCCGGGCCGCAACTTGCCAGCCCTCTCGGCCGCCTCGATCAGGGCCACACCGACACGGTCTTTCACGGAACCGCCGGGGTTGAACGACTCGGCCTTCACGTACACCGGTGTCCGCGCTCCGCCGGTGACGCGGTTGAGGCGGATGAGGGGGGTCCACCCGATGGTCTGGAGCACGTCGTCATAGGGCTTCGGATGCGGCCTATGGCTCATCGGGGCGCTCCTCCGGTCTCGGATATATGACGGGCAGACGTCCCCAGATGGGAATCGGGCGTCCGCCCTGTTCGGCCGGCTCCCATTCCAGGCGCCGGGAGTTCGCGATCGCCGCCGAATCCAGGGCCTGATCGCCGCTGGACTGGAGCACGAACGCTGAATCCACAGATCCCGTTTCCGAGATCAGGATCTTCAGGACGGTCGTGCCGCTGGCCCCGTACGACCAGGCAGAAGCCGGATACTCGAACGGGTGCAGCGAGTCGATGCGCACCGGCGGCTTGAGTGGAGCGTTCTGAACCCCGAGCCTGAGACCGCCCGCCGTCGGATTCACCGTGTCCGCACAGCCGATCGCGGTCGACACGATCGCGAGGGTGAGGGTCACGGACCACGACCGGGACCGGGAGATCTCGTCACGTCCCCGCGCGGAACTCACGTCCCCTCCTCCTCCGCCAGCTTGCGGAGTTCTTCCAGCGCCACCAGAGCCTCGAGCGGCGTCATGCGCTCCGCGTCGAGCTCTGAGATCCTCTCCACCAGGCGAGACGGGCGCAGGTCGAACAGCGTCAACTGTCCCCGTTCACGCTCGCCGAGGTGGCTGAGCCGCGTGCCGCCGCCGGGACCGTCCTCGAGCTCGTGCAGGACGGTGAAAGCCCGATCGATCACCTCGCGGGGGACGCCCGCCAGGCGGGCCACGTGCACCCCGTACGAACGGTCGCACCCCCCTGGCTCCAGCCGGCGGAGAAAGACTATATCTTCGCCCGTCTCTCGCACGGCCACGTTCCACGCCGTCACTCCCGCAAGCTTGTCGGCCAGCTCCACCAGCTCGTGATAGTGGGTGGCGAATACGGTCCGCGCACCGATCCGGTCGTGAATGAACTCGGTGACCGCCCAGGCGATGGCCACCCCGTCGTAGGTAGACGTCCCCCGACCGATCTCGTCAAGGAGGATCAGGCTGCGGTCGCTGGCCCCGCTCAGGATGGCGGCAGTCTCCGTCATCTCGACCATGAACGTGCTCTGGCCACGCGCCAGGCTGTCGGAAGCTCCCACGCGGGTGAAGATGCGGTCACACACCCCCAACCTGGCCGAATCGGCGGAGACGAAGGACCCGCTCTGGGCCATGAGCGCGATCAGGCCCACCTGGCGCAGGACCGTGGACTTCCCGGCCATGTTCGGGCCGGTGAGAATCATGGCGAAGGCGTCGCGATCCAGCCGCACGTCGTTGGGGATGAAGTCCTCGCGTACGATCATCTGCTCGACCACCGGGTGCCGACCCGCCTTGATTTCCAGGCCGAATCCGTCGTTCATCGCGGGGCGCACGTAGCCGTTTCGCTCCGCCACGTCGGCGAGCGCAGCGTGCACATCCAATTCCGCGACCCGCTCCGCCGTGTCCTGGAGCCGTGGGGTCGCGGACTCGAGCGAGTCCCGCAGCTCGGCGAACAGACCCGATTCCAGGGCTGCGATACGGGACTCGGCGTCCAGGATCTTCTCCTCCCCTTCCTTCAACTCCGGCGTCACGTACCGCTCGGCGTTGCTGAGCGTCTGTTTCCGCATGTACCGGTCGGGCACCCGGTCGAGATGGGTACGGGTGATCTCGATGTAGTAACCGAAGACCTTGTTGTAGCCGATCTTGAGACTCTCGATGCCGGTGCTCTCGCGTTCGCTCTTCTGCAGTCCGGCGATCCAGTCCACCGCGCCGTCCCGCAGGCCGCGAATCTCGTCGAGCTCGGCCGAGTATCCCGGGCGTATGACTCCGCCCGCGGAAAGCAGAGCGGGCGCATCCGGATCGATGGCACGTTCGATCGCTTCGCGCACGTCGTCCAGCACGTCGAAATCGCCCAGGAGTTCCCGCAGTCGGGCCGAGGCCGGCTCACCCGCCGCAGCGAGGATGCCGGGAAGCGCGCTGAGCGACCGGACCAGAGCGAGGAGTTCCCGGGGGCTGACCCGTCCGGCCGAGATCTTGGCCGCCAGTCGCTCCAGGTCCTGGACGTGACGGAGCGCCTCGCGCATCGCGCGCCGATCCCCTGCCGACTCGTACATCTCCGCCACCGCCTCGAGCCTTGCCTCGATCTCCAGCAGGTTCACCAGCGGAGCGAGAAGCCTGCGCCGCAGCATCCGGCGGCCCATCGGTGTGAGGGTGCGATCCAGCACGTGCAGCAGGGTCGCGTCCGCGTCGCCTCGGATCGGCTCGACCACCTCGAGGTTCCGGCGTGTCATTTCGTCCAGGTGCAGGTAATGGCCGGACCGTTCCACGCGAGGGGCTTTGAGGTGTCCGGTCCCACCCGGCCGCACCTCTTCCAGGTAACCAAGAACGGCACCGATGGCGCCAAGCATGTGCGGGGTCTCGCCAGCGTCGAGTCCGAATCCGGCGACATCCCGGACGCGGTACAGTCGCTTGATCACTTCGGCGGAAACGTCCGGGGCGAATCGCCACGCTTCGCGCTCAGTGACCACCCAGGGGCCCTGCGGCAGGGGCGCGGATTCCGGAGCGGTCACCACCTCGGCCGGCTCGAGGCGCGTGAGCTCGTCGGCCACGGCTCCCAGGGAGCATTCCCGTACCTCGACCTCACCGGTCGAGAGATCGGCGGTCGCGATCCCAACAGGGCCAGTGCCCACTACCGCCGCAACGAAGTTGTTGCGCCCGGAACTGAGGAGTGAGTCCTCCAGGGTGGCCCCGGGTGTGACGATTTCCGTGACCTCCCGGCGTACGATACCCTCGGCCTCCGATGGATCCTCGACTTGCTCGCAAATGGCGACCCGCCGGCCCTGGCGGACGAGCCTGGGCAGATAGTCGTCGATCGCCTTCGCGGGCACTCCGGCCAGGGGTACGTGGCCCGAACCACCGTTGTTCCGTGAGGTCAGAGTGATTCCGAGCAGGCGACTCCCCTCCTCGGCGTCCTCGAAGAACATCTCGTAGAAGTCTCCGACTCTGAAGAACAGGATGGAATCCGGGTGGCGAGCCTTGACGTCCAGGTACTGCTGGATCAGCGGCGTGTTCGCCGCGGCCCGGCTCACGGCTCCCCCGGGACGACGATGCTCTCGAAGCCTGCCCCCGCGAGGCGTACGGCGTGGCGAGCCGCTGCCTCGCGACCGGCAAATCGTCCCGAACGGACGCGGTACAGCCCGCCTGGATCCGACGGCGCGAGCAAGCGGGCCGTGCTCCCCGAGGCCACCACGCGATTGCGCAGGTCCTCGGCCGTCTCCCTCGAGGCAAAGGCCCCCAACTGCACGGAGAACGATTCCGCCGGAACGGCCGCGCCCCGCGGATTGCGACATGTCTCCAGCGCCGACCGAACGAGCTCCCGGTCTGACTGCGTCGCGGGGCTCCCCTGCAGGGAAGCGGCGGTCTCCCACGCCGCACAGGCACCTGCGAAGTCGCCAGCGGCGGCACGCACGTTGCCCGTCCACAGCCAGGACGTGAAGGTCAACGGGTTGCCGGGGAAATCGGCCCGCATCCTCGCCAGGTCCTCTTCCGCACGATCGAGGCGCCCTTCCGCCACGTACATCTGCGCCAGCCTGAGTCGGGCCGCAGCCCCATATCGGTTGTCGGCTCTGACGGAAACCCACAAGTAGTCCACGCGGGCCGAGTCCAGATCTGCAGTGAGGCGCGCCCGGAGAAACCGTGCCCGCTCGACATCGGCCTGCCGGTCCGAGGCATCCGGGGAGGCGAACCAGTCATCGAGGAGACGCCGGGCTTCGTCCGCCTGTCCGAGATCGGCCGCGCGTTCGACGGAGTCGAGAAGCGGGCTGGACTGCCCGGCCAGGTCGGGCGCCAGACCCGCGCCCAGCGCCGGCAGGAGTACGGTCCACCCCGCCGACCGCCCTCCGTTACGAAGGGACCTCAGGGTGCGGCC
>CAYWLF010000026.1:0-16383 GCA_964458875.1 uncultured Gemmatimonadota bacterium | reverse complement strand
ACCGCGCTCCGACGAGCGGCTGGACCGGCGCGGCTCGTGCCCGGTTCGTGGACGGGTTCCCGGTAGCCTCGGGCGTGTACGTCGGTGAGGTCGATGCGTATGCGCTGCTCGACCTGAACGTCGGCTACCGCTTCGCGGGCCGCAGCGGCCTCACGCTGCAGCTCGACATGCAGAACGTGTTTGACAGCGACTACCAGAGCTTTGCGGGTGTGCCGAACTTCGGGCGCTACACGGTACTGCGGCTTCTGTGGAGCATGTAGTCTCCAGGGAGTGCTAATCCTTCTGCGAGAGCGGGGCGTCGGTAGGCGGCGCCCCGCTCTGCGCATCGACCACCCGTTTCGGGCCACCATCCCCTCGCGATAACACCTCCGTCTGGTTCGACCGTCGGACATTGCCGACATTCGTGGGAACTCGCTGCCGCAGTTCGGTAGAACGGTAGGGCGATCCTCGCCGGGAGAGGAAACTGATTGACTCGACGGAGCAAGCTCGATTGTCGCGAAAGACGAGGGCAATGAGGGAATCGGGTAGGTCGGGAACGGCCGGGCGAGGGTTGTCCGCCAGGCAGCATCGCGTCCCGTGGCTCCTCGTGACGCTGCCGGCGTTTCTGCTCGTCTTCGAGGCCCGCCCGTCCCCGGCACAGGATACCATTCCAGAGCCGACGAGCTCCGACGATGCCTCCCGCCAGGTCCCGGTACCGTACGCTGACGCGACACTGCTCGCGCTCGAGGGGCGACTGGCCAGCGGCTTCTCTTTGAGCACCGCGCGCGAGACAGCCCGGCGCCTGTCCATCGAGGCCGATACGGCGACACCCGAACTCGTGCTGCTCGCCGCCCGCGCGCACGCAGACATGCGCTCCTGGGCTGCTGTCCGTCGTCTGCTTGCCGATCGGGAGTGGCTGGATGCTCTTCGAGACGGCGAAGGTCGTCTGCTCCTGGCCCGTTCGCGGCTGGAACTGGGGAACCCCGAGTTAGCGATCGTCGAGTTCCAGCGCGCCGGGGTGGAACGGCTGTCGACGGCGGACCGCGTTCATTACGCCCGTGCCTTGAGCCGGGCGGAGCGACTCGAGGATGCGGCGCGCCAGTACCGGCTCGCCGCCGATGCCGACCAGGAATTGGCCGGGTGGTTGCGCCTCTCCGCCGTCCAGGCCTGGGCAGCGGCAGGGGTTCCGGACAGCGCGCTCGCGGTAGCCGCGGGTCTCGAGAACCACCACGTGGTCTGGCGGGATTCCACGTTTACCGAACTGGCCCGTGCGTTCTTCATATCGGCCGACACCGCCCGGGCTCTGGCCATGGTCGATTCTCTGACCCGGCGAGCGAAGGCTTGGCTGGCCGCTGAGTGGATCGTGCCCGTACTCGCGGCCACGGGAGACACCGTGACCGCCAGGAGCGAGGCTGAGTCTGCGCTCAGGTACCGGGGAGTCGGCCCCGACGCGGGAGAGTTCCTCCTGGCCCGGGACTCGTCGACTGACAACCTACGCCTGGTTGCCGATGTCGAGGCGCGCGAACGCCGTCCCGACCGCGCGATACGGTTGCTCCGAACAGCGCTGGCCGCGGTCGCCGATGAGAGTGCCGCCGAAGTGACCATGGAACTCGCCGTGGTCCTGTTCACGGACCGACAGTACTCCGCTGTCGGTCGCCTTCTCGAACCGTGGATCGAAGGGGAGCGAGGATCCAACGCCGCGCGGGTGGACCAGAGGCTCGAGCAACGCATGCGATTCCTGGCCGGTCGCGCCCTGTACCGACGAGGCCTGCGCGATGACGCGGCCGCCCTGTGGCGCATCGTGGCGGCAGACCCGCGCGCCCCCGACGGACCCTACGCGGCGTTCTTGCTGGCTGATATTCAGCACGATCGCGGCCGACTGGCCGACGCCCGGGCGGGCTACGAGGAAACGGTAGCCCGGTTCCCGCGCTCGTCGCACTCAGGTGACGCCCTGATCCGGCTTGGCATGATCGACCTGGTCGAGCAGAAGCCGGAAGACGCGGCGGCTCATTTCGACTCATACCGGCGCCGCTTCCCGGGAGGCAACTGGTACGGGGCGTCGACCTTCTGGGCTGCCCGCGCGCGTGATGCCGCGGACGACAGCGCTCGTGCCCGTGTGCTGTATCGGCAGGTCCTCGGCGAGGACCCGATCGGCTATTACGGGATCGAAGCAGCGCGCTGGCTCGACGTGGAGCCATGGGACTTCGTCGAGATGCGCCCCACCCCGAGCGTGCACTTGCGCCCCGATCACGCGGCCCTCTTGAGACGAATGCAAGGACTGCGAGAGTTGGGGTGGAAGGGTCGGGCGCTCCGCGAGTTGTCGGCCCGACAAGGTCCCAGGGAGTCTCGGGACGACCGACTGGCGCTCGCCATCGGACTGAACGAGGCGGGATTCTCCTGGCAGGGCACGTCGATCGCCTGGGGAGTCTATCGGTCCAGGTCCGGGGTCTGGAGCGAAGACCTGCTTCGCGCGGTCTACCCGCTGGTCTACGAGCCAGTGCTCGTCGAAAGAGCGAACGTCGAGAGACTCGACCCGACCCTGGTGGCTGCCCTCACTCGGCGGGAGTCGCAATTCGACCGCGACGTCGTCTCTGGAGCGGGTGCCACCGGGCTCATGCAGCTGATGCCGGCGACCGGCGCCGAAGTCGCCCGACGCGTCCGAATTTCCGAGTACCACTCGGATCAACTCGTGGTACCCGAGGTCAACCTGGCCCTGGGCAGCCGCTACCTGCGCGAACTCCTCGAGCGGCGGGGCGGCTCGGTCGTTCCGGCCCTGATCTCGTACAACGCGGGTCCGCACCGGTACACGGCCTGGCGCCGGTTTCCCGAGTTCTCGGCCAGCACGGATCTGATGATCGACCGGATTCCGTTCAGCGAAACCAGGCGCTACGTAAAGGCGATCCTGTCCTACCGCTACATCTATTCGAAGCTCTACGACCTGGGAACAAATCCTGGTTGACTGAGCCTTGACGGCGGGGTAGGATGAACGGTACCGGGTGCCCCCCCCGGGACACCCCGTCGTGCAGACGTTTCTTCTCACCAGGAGGACACCAAATGTCCAAAGGCAAGGTCAAGTGGTTCCACGATGCCAAGGGGTATGGCTTCATTGAGCTCGAGGACGGCAAGGACGTCTTTGTGCACTACAGTGCCATCAACATCGAGGGCTACAAGACTCTGGCCGAGGGCCAGGAGGTGGAGTTTGAGCTTACCGACGGCGACAAGGGGCCGCGTGCGGCCAATGTTACCCGGGCCTGACTCCTCACCTCTCTAAAATCGATCTACGGCGCCCCGGCCGATCCGGTTCGGGGCGCCGGCGTATCCGGGAGTCCCGCAACCCGTCAGAGCCGCCTAAGTGAGCACAACGCCGGAAGCCCCCACACTCTTTCTGTTGGACGGACACGCCCTGATCTACCGGGCGTTCTTCGCCATGATCAGCCGGCCGCTCACCACCTCGAGCGGCGAAAACACCTCGGCTCCGTTCGGTCTCGCTCGTTTCCTCATTCGGCTGATGGAAGACCACGACCCGGACTACGTGGGGGTCGTGCTCGACGCGGGAGACAGCTATCGCACCGAGGTCTATCCCGACTACAAGGCGACGCGCGAAAAGATGCCGGAGGAGATGTCCGCTTCCCTGCCCCGGGTCCGCGACATCGTGGAGGCGTTCCGCGTTCCGGTGATCGAGATCGATGGGTGGGAAGCCGACGACGTAATCGGCACGCTGGCCCGGCAGGCGGCAGCCCGGGGGGTCCGGACGGTCATCGTGTCGGGCGACAAGGACTTCTATCAGCTCATCGATGAGATGACGCACCTCCTCAACCCGGGCCGCGGAGGACCGGCCGGGGTGGATGAGGAACGGGTCACGCCGGCCAACGCCTCCGAGCGCCTCGGCGTGCCTCCTTGGCACGTCACGGACTACCTGGCCCTGATCGGGGACGCGTCGGACAACATCCCGGGCGTACGGGGGATCGGGAAGAAGACGGCCCCCGGTCTTATCGAACAGTTCGGAGACCTCGAAGAGATCCTGGCGCATGCCGAGGATATCGAAGGCAAACGAGTCCGAAACGCGCTGATCGAATATCCGGCGATGGCCCGGCTGTCCAAGGACCTGGTCACGATCAGGCTGGATGCCCCGATCGAGCTGGACCTCAATGCACTGGCGCGCAGCCAGCCGGACCGGGACCGCCTGCGGCAGATCTTCCTCGACCTCGAGTTCCATACGCTGGCCAGGGATTGGTCGCCAGAGAACGCGCCGGTCCCGGCGAGAGTGGAGACCGCGGCGGACGTGGAATGCATTTCCACGGTTGCCGCGGCCGGCGACGATGACGCTTCCGGTCCCGACTACGAGTTGGTCACAGATGCCGACCAGCTTCCGGCCATCCTGGATGAGATGCGGGCTGCCGGGACGATCGCGGTGGACACCGAGACCACGAGCACCGACCCGATGCGGGCCGACCTGGTGGGAATCTCGCTGTCGGCCGCCGAGGGGACGGCATACTACCTAGCCTTCGGTCATGTGCCCTCGGCGGTGGCCACCGACTCCGACGGCAACCCGGTGCTCATGCTCGACACACCGGAACCCGTGCCGAACCTGCCCCCGATCGCTTCGCCGGCCATGGCACCGTTGCGAGAGCTGCTGGCCGACGACCTGGTGCGGAAGGTCGGCCATAACATCAAGTACGACATGCACGTGCTCGCCAGGGCCGGCGCGCCGCTCGGTGGCGTGTACTTCGACACGTCCCTCGCCTCGTACGTGCTGGACCCAGGGAAGCGCCAGCATGGGCTGGACATCCTCGCGCTGGACCGCTTCCAGGCGAAACTCACGTCCTACGCCGAAGTGGCGGGTTCGGGGCGGAGCGAGATCCCGTTTCCGGAGGTATCGCTCGAGGCCGCGGCTGCCTACTCGGGCGAGGATGCCGACTACACGCTCCGCCTGTACGGGCGACTGAAGGACGAACTCGAAGCGCACTCGATGCTCGACCTGCTGGAAGACATCGAGTTGCCGCTGGTGTCGGTGCTCGCGGACATGGAAAGAACCGGAATCCGCATCGACCTCGATTTCTTCGACGCGCTGCGGGAGCGGTTCACCCGCGAGATCGCACTGATCGAACAGGAGATCTACAAGCTGGCCGGCGGCGAGGTGAACCTCCGTTCGGTGCCCCAGATGCGGGATCTGCTGTTTGAGCGCCTCGGGCTGCCGATTCTGCGGAAGACGAAGACCGGGCCCTCGACGGACGAGGGCGTCCTCAGCGAGTTGGCCGCGCAAGGACACCAGATTCCGCGCCTCATCCTCGAGTACCGCGAGCTCGACAAGCTGGACGGCACGTACGTGTCGAAGCTGCCGGCGCTGGTGCACCCGGAAACGGGCCGAATTCACACCACGTTCAACCAGACGGTGGCGGCCACCGGCCGACTCTCTTCGTCCGATCCGAACCTACAGAACATCCCGGTGCGCACGACGCTGGGGCGGGAAATCCGGAAGGGTTTCGTGGCGGACGATGGTTGCCTGTTTCTGTCGGCTGACTACTCACAGATCGAACTCCGGGTGCTGGCGCACCTTTCCGAGGACCCTGCCTTCGTAGAAGCCTTCCGGGCGGACCGCGACATTCACAGGGAGACAGCTGCCAGGATTTTCGGCGTCGATGCCGACGCCGTGAACGGCGGCATGAGAGACCAGGCGAAGACCATCAACTTCGCCACCATCTACGGACAGGGCCCGGTAGCGCTGGCGGCGCAACTCGGGATCAGCCGGACCGAGGCCGACGAGTTCATCGCCGCCTATTTCGAGCGCTTCTCCGGGGTGCGGCACTATCTGGACTCGATGAAGGAAACTGCCGCCGAGAAGGGCTATGTGGAGACCCTGCTCGGACGTCGCCGATACATCCCGGAAATGCGTTCGCGGAACCCGGGCGTGCGCGGCTTCGGCGAGCGGTTGGCCACCAACTCACCCATCCAGGGCACCGCGGCCGACCTTCTCAAGATCGCGATGATCCGTCTGCACGACAGGCTGGCCGCGGGCGACACGGGCGCTCGCATGCTCCTGCAGGTGCACGACGAACTGTTGCTGGAGGTGCCGGAAGACGCGGTCGAGGAAACGCGTGAGATCGTGCGCGAGGAGATGGAAGGGGCGATTCAACTGGACGTGCCCCTGAAGGTGGACCAAGGAATCGGCAGGAGCTGGTACGACAGCAAGGGAGGCTGACGAAAACCTGCGCCCGCGGACACCGGTGACCGCCGCTGGTTGTCGAAGTGATGATACCCAGCCTTACATTGCGGTATGCCAAGGAAACACAGAAGCGACCGGGGCCTGGTCTACTCGACGGACACGGGCCGGATGTGCCCCGACTGTCGTCGCCCGATCGAGCAATGCCGCTGCAAAGAGAAGGCGGCGAGCGCCCAGTCTGGCGCCGGAAACGTGCGCGTTAGTCGGCAAACGAAGGGCCGCAAGGGAAAAGGCGTGACGGTCGTTGCAGGACTCCCTCTCGGCCAGGCCGATCTGGAGAAACTCGGCCGTGAGCTCAAGAAGAAGTGTGGTTCAGGCGGGACGGTGCGCGACGGCACGATCGAGATCCAGGGCGAGCACCGGGACGCGCTCGTCGAGGAGCTTACCCGGCGCGGCTACTCCGCAAAGCGCTCCGGCGGCTGACCGATGTGACCCACCGATGACAACCCGTTGAGACGTTTCCGCGGAAACGTCTTCCGCAACCTAACTTCCCTCCCCCGGTGCATTCTGGTTACCATTACAGAGTCGGGCACGGCGACCCCATCCTGGAGGCACCATGGTTCCAATGCTAGAGCTCTGGCTTCCGATCTTGCTCTCCGCCTTCTTTGTCTTCGTGGTGAGCGCGATCCTTCACATGGCCCTGGGCTACCACAACAACGATTTCGCCAAGCTGCCGAACGAAGAGGCAGTGATGGACGCCCTGCGCCCGTTCAACATCCCGCCCGGCGAGTACCACATGCCGAAGGCTGACAACATGAAGCACATGGGCGAGCCGGAGTTCGTGAAGAAGATGGAAGCTGGCCCCATGGCGATGATGACGGTGGTGCCGAACGGCGTGCCGAAGATGGGTGGCCAGCTCGGGCAATGGTTCCTGTACTCCGTGATCGTCGGCGTCTTCGCCGCCTACATCGCAGGGCACGCACTCGGACCGGGCGCTCACTACCTGGCCGTGTTCCGCTACGTGGGTGCGACGGCGTTCATGTGCTACACGGTAGCCGGCTGGCAGGCTTCGATCTGGTACAAGCGCGCCTGGAGCACCACGCTCAAGAACACGTTCGACGGGCTCGTCTACGCGTGCTTGACGGCCGGCGTGTTCGGATGGCTGTGGCCTGCCTGACTGAGCGTCCGAAGGGGCGTCAGCAAGCCGCTGGCGCCTCGCTCAACCTGTCTCGGAGATCGTTATGCCTCCCGAAATCATCTTACTGATCTTCGGTATCCTGTTCGTAACCGGCGGGAGCATCCTGGTCGGATACCGCATGTACTTTCGGCACATGGAGCGCCTGGAGAGCGGCGGCTCCGATGAGGACGTCGCTGAGTTCCGGAAGGCCGTGGCAGACCTCCAGGACGAGGTTCAAGCCCTGCAGGAGAACGCAACCGGCTTCGACGAAAGGCTCGAGTTCACGGAGCGACTTCTGGCGAAACCGCCTGGCGACAGGGGAAGTACCGACTGAGGAGACCTGGATGCGTTCCGAAGCCACGACCGTAGGAGAATACCTGGCCGACCTGCCCGCCGATCGCCGGGAGGCGATCGAGACAGTGCGGGCGACCATCCTCGAAAGGCTCCCCGCGGGCTACGAGGAGGTCATGAACTGGGGAATGATCACCTACCAGGTTCCCCTGGAGGTCTACCCCGACACGTACAACAAGCAGCCGCTCATGTTCGCGGCCCTGGCTTCGCAGAAGAACCACATGGCCGTGTACCTGACTGGCATCTACATCTCCGACGAAGCGCGGGACGAGTTCGAGGCGGCATACAGAGCGACCGGCAAGCGCCTCGACGTTGGCAAATCATGCGTCCGATTCAGGAAGCTCGAAGATCTCCCCATCGACCTGATCGGTGACACGATCGCATCGGTTCCAGTGGAACGGCTGGTCGCTCACGTCGAAGCGGTGGGGTCTACGCGGAGGGCGGCGAAGTAGTCGTCAGCCGCGAAGGGGCAAGCTAGAGCGGCGTTCTCCAGGCAGGATTGACGCTTACCATCCACTCCCAATCGCCTCCGTCGAGTCCACGGGCGGCGTCGACTCGCAGCACGTCCCAGAAGAGGCCGAGGCCGGCGCCGAGTGAGGGCCGGACACCCTGGGACTTCGTGACCCCGAAGTTCTCGGCCGCCTCGCGCGAGACGGTAGTGATCTCCGCCCAACCAATGGACCCGAGGACGCGGACCCGGAGCCACGGAGCGGCGATTTCCCTCGACACCGCGGTCAGGGCGTACATGGCCTGGTCACCACCCCACGGGCGGAACGCGTAGCCCGGCACGGTGCTCCGCCCGCCGACCAGGAGCAGCCTCTGTTCCGGCAGGGTGCCGGTGGCCAGCGCGATCGCTCCCGCGGCCTCCCACTGCCACACGGCGTCCGGGTCCGGGGGGGTGGCCTCGAAGGAAGCGGTCCAGCGCGTATATCCGAAGTCACCTGCCGCCGCGAGCTGGCCGCGGAACGCCACACTCCATACGGCGGCGAGGGCGGATCCGAAGCGCCGGGTCAACTCCACGTCCAGGTGGGGATCGGTGCCGTCCGTGATCGGGCGGACGGGACGGGGCACGGCGGAGCCGGCGGTGCCGGCGACGAGTTCGGCCGACTTCTGCTCTTCCCACACTGCGGTCACGGTGGCCGTCCAGGTGCCGACGGGGCTCGAGGCCGAGACGGCCAACCCGTCCCGGAAGTAGGGATCCACGTAGTCATCGCCCCAGAAAGCCGCGCCGAAGGTGGACACGATACCGGCGGCCGCCGGGAATGGTCCGATGTCCGTGTGTCGTTCCAGGTATCCGTTCAGCCGCAGGGTCGTCTGTCCCACCCCCTGCCGGAGTTCGACTATCCCTTCGGGCTTCTCCCGTGCAAAGGCGTACCCGGCCCACCCGAACAGCGTGGTGCGGCCCGCCGCCCGCCAGCTCGCGCCGGCGCCGAGCAACAACCCCTCCGCTCGTCGGTAGCGCACCCCGGATGACAGGTCGGGCAGGAAGAAGCGCACCCTGGCGGTGCCGCCCAGGTATCGACCGGCGGCGATCGATATCGCCTCGCGCCGCACCTTCTCGAACCGGGCAGAATCCTCGGGGGCGAATTCGCCGGTGATCCGCATTTCCTGCCGCTGCCACCCGGCGTAGCGCTCCAACTCTTCCTGCGGAAGGGACGCCACTCGATGCCCACCCCGGATCCGGTAGTGCGGATCGGGGTCGAGGTTGTAATCCAAGATTTCGAAGTTCGAGCGGATCGTGGTGGAGAACGGAAGGTCCATCCAGCGAAGCTGACGCCGGACCTCCACCCGCTGGCGCACAGGCAGCCACCAGCGGCGATCCACCCAGCCGTTCGTGAGCTCGAGGTTCACGCTGCTGACGGTGGGGTCCACATAGGTCGCGGGGGTGAACGAAGCCGTCATGCGGGCGATCGCCAGGGATGCGTAGTCGAGGTCGAGCGTTCCGATGACACCCGGGTCATCCTGGCAGGCCGGTCGAACCTGGATCCGATACTGCTGCGACGTGTGGGGGCCCACCATGACGGCCATGGAGTCCACGAGCCGATACTCGTAGAAATCCGCGGCGCCGTCAGCGATCGGGTGCAGGACATCCTTCACCTCATCGCCCTCTCCCACCTCGATCGTGCTGCCGAAGTTCTCCATCACCAGGCTGAGGTGGTCGATGTGGTAGTGGATTCGGGTGGGGGCCCACGTCACGTTGCGCCTGCCGACCAGCGTTTGCAGCGAGCCCCGTCCACGCGCCCACTCCAGCTGTAGCGCTATGTGGTCCGTGCGGACCGTCTGTTCGCCTCCGAAGTCGCCGAAGTCGGCGAGCAAGTCGACATGCCCTTCGGCGTACGCGTCGAACGCCCTGAGCGTGCTGTCCGAGTAGGCCTCTTGACGCTCGATCGCGGCCTCCCGGATGATCCTGATCACCCGGGGGTCATCCCAGCCCGCGGTACCCGCATCGGGATAAGGTCGACACACGGGCGGGGCGTCCTGGGCGGAAACGACGGAAACACCGGCCAGCTGGCATGCGCCGGCAAGTGCCAGGAAAGACACCGTGGCCCGGCCGGGCCAGGTCAGGGGCCAGACCCGTCGGGTCGGCCTGCATCGGAGAAGCGGTTGATCGTCTGCCACGGAAGGGAATACAGGCGAGGGCCGCCGGGGTTTCCTTCTCTGGCGACCCTCGCGCTGGTGCTGCGGAAGAACTCAGCTGTCAGAAAACAGATCTTCCTGGGCTCCGCCGTCCTCGCCTGCCCCGCTCCGAAGCGCCGCGAGGCGTCGTGCCCAGGCGTCCGCGTCGAAGCTGCCCTCCCTCTTCAACATACGGCGGAGAACTGCGGGGAGTTCGCCCAACTCTTCCGCGAGGGCCGCCACGGCAGCGACGGCCTCTGCCGAACGGGACATTTCGTCCACTCCGGCCATCGCGTTGAGGATCGTCTGCTCCGAGCGAGAGGCGACGACCGGGTCCTCGCGTGTCGCGACATAGACCTCGGTGCGGCGGCCGGGGCCTCGACCTTCCTCGATCGGCAGAAGTCCGACGATCTCATCGGACCGCCAATATCTGCCATATCCCAGGTATATCATGCGTCCAGGAACGATCTCCACGGCCTCCTCCAGGCTGGGTTACAGACTCATAGTCAGGACGCTCGAGGGGGGTGTCAACCGGCCTTCAACGATCCGTTTTCGGTTCTGAAGCCGACCCGGTCATGGGCCTGCACAGAGGCAGGGATATTGCTGTACCTTCAAGGAGTCTGCTGAAGGACCACAGTGGGTCGCACGCGCCCGACAGGAATATGGAGAACGGGCCGCCGGCCGGAGATGAGGACCATCGAACTGGAGCGGGAATCCGTGGCCAAGATTCGGAAGGAAGTGGCGCTGCGCTATCACTCGGAGGGACGACCGGGCAAGATCGAGGTCGTCGCCACCAAGCCGTGCGCCACACAGAGAGACCTGTCCCTGGCGTACACGCCCGGGGTGGCCGAGCCGTGTCGCGAGATCGAGAAGGACACGGAAGCCGTCTATCGGTACACAGCGCGTGGCAACCTGGTCGCCGTGGTGTCGAACGGGACGGCCGTACTCGGACTCGGCAATATCGGGCCGGAGGCCTCGAAGCCTGTTATGGAAGGTAAAGGGGTGCTGTTCAAGCGTTTCGCGGACATCGAAGTGTTCGATATCGAGATCGACGCCCCCGATCCGGCGGACGTCATCCGGTTCTGCGAGATGCTGGCCCCGACTGTGGGTGGCATCAATCTCGAGGACATCAAGGCGCCCGAGTGCTTCGAGATCGAGGACACCCTGAAGGAGCGCCTGGACATCCCTGTCTTCCACGACGACCAGCACGGCACGGCCATCATCTCCGGTGCCGCCCTGATCAACGCCCTGGAACTGGCGGGCAAGAAGATCGACGAGGTGAAGGTCGTGTTCTCGGGCGCGGGCGCCTCGGCGATCGCGACGGCCAACCACTATGTGCGCCTCGGAGCGAACCCGAAGAACCTTTGGTTCGCGGACTCGAAGGGCGTGATCAGCACGAAGCGGGACAATCTTACCCCGACGAAGGCGAAATACGCCCAGGACACGGACCTCGAGACCCTGGCCGAAGTCGCAGTCGGGGCGGACGTGCTGGTCGGCTTGAGCGTGGGCGGGATGTTCACGCCGGAGATGGTCAAGTCGATGGCGAACGATCCGATCGTGTTCGCGATGGCGAACCCGGATCCGGAGATCCTGCCCGAGGACGCGCTGGCGGTCCGCGACGACGTGATCATGGCCACCGGCCGCTCCGACTACCCGAACCAGGTCAACAACGTCCTCGGCTTCCCGTTCATTTTTCGCGGCGCCCTGGACGTGCGCGCCACGCACATCAACGACGAGATGTTCCTGGCCGCCACGTATGCCCTGGCCGCGCTGGCCAAGGAAGACGTGCCGGAGTCGGTTGCGGCGGCCTACGGGGGCAAGCGCCTGCACTTCGGACGCGAGTACCTGATCCCGACGCCGTTCGACCACCGTGTCCTCATCCGTGAGGCGAGCGCGGTGGCGGAGGCGGCGATGCGTACTGGCGTCGCGCGAAACCCGGTCGATATCGAGGACTATAAGTACCAGCTCGAGGCGCGCTTGGGGCCCGCCCGCGAGCTCATGCGCTCGATCATTGACACGGCCCAGCAGACCCCGAAACGCATCGTGCTTCCCGAAGGCGAGCTGGAGACCGTGGTGCGGGCGTCGCACGCAATCGTCGAGGAAAGAGTCGGCACGCCGATCCTGCTCGGAGACCCCGACGTGATCCGCGAGGTGGCGGAGCGCGAGGAAGTCGATCTGGAGGGAGTGGAGATTCTGGACCCGGCCAGCTTCGATCGACTGGACGCTTACGCCCGCCGGCTCTTCGAGCGCCGCAAGCGGAAGGGCATCACGCAGGATAGCGCCCGGAGGAAGATGCGGGACCCGCTGTACTTCGGCGCTATGATGGTGGACGCCGGCGACGCCGACACCCTGGTGGCCGGGGCGAACCTGAGCTACCCGAACGCCCTTCGGCCCGCCCTGCAGGTGATCGGGATGGAGCCGGGTGTGAAGAGCGTCGCAGGCCTGTTCATGCTCGTGTTCCAGAAGCAGCTGTACTTCTTCTCTGACACTACCGTGAGCATCGATCCGACGGCCGAAGACATGGCGGAGACAGCAATCCTGACGGCGGACTTCGTGCGCCGCCTGTCGATCAATCCGCGCGTTGCGATGATCTCGTTCTCGAACTTCGGATCCGCGAGACACCCGGAGTCCGAGAAGGTCAGGAAGGCTGCGGGGATCGTGAAGGACCTGCGGCCGGACATCACGATCGACGGCGAGATGCAGGCCGACACGGCAGTGGTGGAGGACATTCTCAAGACCCGGTATCCGTTCTCCGATCTCAAGCGGCCGGCGAACGTGCTGGTGTTCCCGAACCTCACGGCGGCCAACGCGTCGTACAAACTGCTCACCCGACTCGGCGGTGCGACCGCCATCGGGCCGGTGCTCCTCGGCATGGCCAAGCCTGTGCACGTGCTTCAGCGGGGCGCGACGGTGGAGGCCATCACGAACCTGGCGGCGATCAGCGTCGTGGACGCGGCGCACCGCGGGCGTGAAACGGAGGTGGTCAGGGTCGCCGAAATCGAGCCGGTCGTAGTCTGATCGCGACGCCTGTATGAACGAGCTTCCGGCCCCCGTTTGCGGGCGGCCGGAGGGCTCACCCATCTTCCCGCACAGGGTCCGGTAGCCGGAACCGCCGGGAAGCCACGTCCTTCGGAGGAGCCTCGTGCCGCAGTCCACCAGTCGCACCGTACGCGACCCCCTGTGGCAGAACGTGCACCTGGACGCCTCCGCGGCAGCGGTGGTGGACACTCCCGAATTCCAACGCCTCCGGAGGGTGAAGCAGCTCGGTTTCGCGCACCTCGTCTATCCCGGTGCCGTACACAACAGGTTCCTGCACGCGCTCGGTGTCTACCACCTCACGGGCCGCGCGATCGAGGCACTGGGTCGCAAGGGCCACCTGGATCGCCTCGACGACCTGTCCCGGAAGACGATCCCGGAGATCAAGCTGGCGGCCCTCCTGCACGACGTCGGCCACTACGCCTTCTCGCACGCGATGGAAGAGCTGGAGCCCGATGCCATTCCGGGTCACCACGAAGAGGTGGCCGACCAGTTCCTCGAGTCGCCCGGCATCCGGGCGGCCCTGGACGAGCAGGGGGCGGGGGCGGTGCAGCGAATCGGCGACCTGATTCGCGGGCGCTCCAAGCACCCGCTACAGGGACTGATCTCGGGTTCTCTCGACCTGGACAAGATCGACTACCTGCGCCGGGACAGCCTGTTCTGCGGCGTGCCGTACGGGGCCGTGGACGTGGATCGATTGCTCGACTCCCTCACGCTGGCCCGCGAATCCGACGGTCCGCTCGAGGTCGCGGTGACGGAGAAGGGCATCTCCGCGCTCGAGTCGCTGATGTTTGCCAAGTACCAGATGTTCAGGAACGTGTACTGGCACCATGCGGTGCGTTCGGCGACGGTGGCGTTTCGCCGTCTCGTCGAAGGGGCCCTGGATGCCGGGCTCCTGCTACGCGAGGATCTGGCCGGTCCGACGGACGAGGAACTGTTGAACCTCCTCGGGGCGAGGATGGAGGATGCCAGCGAACCGGCGGTCCTTCGTGCGCTGCTTTCAGCGCTCGTCGATCGCCGTCTTCCCAAGCGCACGATCGAACTGCTGGGTGACGAGCTTCCAGAGGGGATCGCGGAATGGCTGCCCGGCCGCCGCGACCTCGTACGCCGTGTTGAAGACCGCCTGGCGGCGGACCGCGGTCTCGAGGCGGGGACCGTCTTCCTGGACTACCCGTCGAACCCGCGCATGCTGGAGCTGCGTCTTCTCCTGGTCCGGCGCCGCGGCGAGGTAATCCGGCTGACTTCAGAGGGAGAAGCGGGCCTCATCGACCTTCCGCGGCTTGGACGCTCGCTGCACCACACGACAAGGGTGTTGCGCGTGTTTACGCTGGAACCGGCCGGTCGCTGGGACCCTGAGCCACTGCTGGAGTTGCTGGCTCTGCCGGAAGACGTGGTGGAGCAACGATTGGAGTCGGAGAGCTCGGTCTACGAGGCCTGAGTCAGGGGCTCTCGCCGATTCGGGCCACGAGCGCCGAGATGTTGTCCGTCCCGCCTGCGAGATTCGCCTCCCGCACCAACCGGCCCACGCAACGATCGGGATCCTCTTCTTCCTCGATAACCGTAAGCATGCGCCCCTCGGACACCATGTCCGTCAGTCCGTCGGATGCCAGCAGGAAGACATCGCCCGCCTGGACGTCCCCGTTGTACAGGTCGGGCGTGGGGTAGGCCTCGGTGCCGAGAGCGCGCGTGATGATGTTCGACTGCGGGTGGTTCTTGGCCTGTTCCGGGGTGATCATCCCGCGGTCCACCTGTTCCTGAACCCAGGAATGGTCCCTCGTGACCTGCTCGATCGCACCGTCGCGCACCAGATAGGCTCTGCTGTCTCCGATATGACCGATGATGTATTCACCGTCAGCCCGGAGAAGCAGCACCGTCGCCGTGGTGCCCATTCCGAGGTGAGCCGTGTTCTCCGCGGCCTGGCGAAGGATCTCCCGCCCCGCTTCCACGAATGCAGTGCGGAACCGGTCCTCCACCTGGTCGAGTTCCATGGTCATACAGGCACCGCAAAGCCGTTCTGCGATCCACTCCGAAGCGATCGCGCTCGCCACTTCACCCGCGGCATGCCCCCCCATTCCGTCGGCGACGACGAATACGCCGTCTTCCGCGGAACAGTAGACCGAGTCCTCGTTGCTGCGCCTTACACGCCCGACATCGGTCAGGCCGGCGCACTTCCACCAGAAACGTCCCATGGACCTCTCGACAAAGGAAATGCGCGCCGTCCGGCGTACGAAAGCCGGCCGGCGCATCTCACTATTTACGCCCGCAGCGGCGGCGAAACAAGCTAATGTCAGGGGGCTCCGGGCTCCGCGATGGGGCGCTCCCCGCGGCGCACCTTGTGACAACCGGTGTTTGACGCTTCTGAAAAGCGTTCATAGCTTCATTCCCCTCTGTTACCGATGGCTTCACCCGCTCCATGGATGATCATGTCGCGCAACGGAACATACAGCGGGAAAGTCGTGTCTCCCGAGGCAGCGAGCATGGTCGACCTGTACCTGGAAGACTTGAGTCGCTATCCCCTGCTGACCGCCGAAGAGGAGGACTCCACGGCGCGACTCGCCCGGACGGGTGACAGGGAGGCCCTGGAAACGCTCGTCCGCGCAAACCTCCGCTTCGTGGTTTCCGTTGCCAAGCGCTACCAGAACAGGGGCCTCCCGTTCAGCGACCTGGTGCAGGAAGGAAACGTGGGGTTGGTCACCGCCGCGACGAAATTCGACCCGGACCAGGGCGTGAAGTTCATCAGCTACGCCGTGTGGTGGATCCGGCAGGCGATTCTCGCGTCGCTGGCGCGTCAGAGCCGTTCGGTCCGCCTGCCGCTCAATCGGGCCACGGAACTGAGCCGGGTACTCCGGGTCAGCGAGAAGCTGAAGCAGGAGCTGGGCCGCGATCCGACCCCCGAGGAAATCTCGGGCCCCGCGGAACTCACGGCGAAGACGGTCGAGATGCTCCTGGCCCTGAACGTGGCTGAGGTCAGGCTGGATGCCCCGGTGGGCGAGGGTGAGGACAGCCAGTTGATCGACCGCTTCCTGGTGGACGAATCGGACGTGGAAGAAGTCGTGGACGCCAA
>CAYWLF010000025.1:10786-16444 GCA_964458875.1 uncultured Gemmatimonadota bacterium | reverse complement strand
CTGTTGCTGTTCGTGATTCCTACCTTCCAGCAGATGTTCGCGAGCTTCGACCAGGCGCTACCGCTCCCGACGCGGATCGTGATCGTGGCGTCGGACACGCTGCAGTCGTACTGGTGGGCGATGGGGGGTGCGATCGCGGCCTTCGCATTCCTGTTCAAGCGCTGGATCGCCACGTCTTCGGGTCGACTTATCTTCGACCGGATTCTTCTACGTCTACCGATTTTCGGTAACCTGGCCCGGAAGTCAGCCGTGGCCCGGTTCACCCGCACCCTCGGCACGCTGCTCAGCTCGGGTGTGACGATCCTCGACGGACTCGAGATCACCGCCAGGACAGCGGGCAACAGGGTAATCCACGACGCCATCATGGCCAGCCGCAACTCTATCGCCGGAGGTGAGTCGATCTCCGAGCCTCTCCGGGTCTCCGGCGTGTTCCCGCCGATGGTCACCCAGATGATCAACGTGGGTGAGGAGACCGGTGATCTGGACGGAATGCTGACCAAAATCGCCGAATTCTACGATGACGAAGTGGACACGGCGGTGGAGTCGCTCCTGAAGGCGATGGAACCCCTGATGATCGTGGTTCTCGGTACGGTTGTCGGTGGAATGATCGTCGCCATGTATCTCCCGATCTTCGGGATCATCAACACGATGCAGTAGACAGCCGCCTCGCGCTTCGGCCGGTTCACGGTTACATCATAAAGATGTGATGTTCAGACCCGTGGTGCAGGAGGCCGAAGCGATGCTGTCCCGAACCGAAGAGTATGCCCTGCGGGCCTCCGTGTGCCTGGCTCGTCGGTATGGTACCGGCCCGGCCCGTGCCAAGGACATCGCGAGGGACACGGGCGTCCCGGCCAATTACATGTCCAAGATCCTCCACCAACTGGCGCGCGCTGGCGTTGTCGTCTCCGAGCGAGGACGGGCCGGAGGCTTCCGGCTCGCCGCGCCTCCGGGGGAGTTCCTCCTGGCGACCGTTGTGAGCCCGTTCGAACCCCAGGTGGAACGGACCCGCTGCCTGCTGGGTCGTCCCGAGTGCTCGGACGTGAATCCGTGTGGGGCGCACGAGCGGTGGAAGGTCATCAAGGAGGCAACGCTCGACTTCCTGAACGGAACGACGCTGGCCGATGTCATCGAGGGCCCCGAATCCGAATCGGGCTGATGCACGACACGTCGTCGACCGGCGGAGACACGCCTGGTTGCGCGGGCCTCATCGGACTGACGGAGGGGGATCTGAGCCGGCTCCTGGGGGAGCCGACGGCCCGGCGAACCGTGGGGCAGGACACCTGGCTCGTCTTCCAGTCCCCTGAGGTGGCTATCCGTGTTCGTTGCGCGGGGACGGGGCCCGCTCGGGTGGCGTCGTGGACGGCCACGTTCACGATCGGACACGCCCGCCTCCGAGAAGCCGCAGAGGCCCTCGGCCTGTGGCCGGCAGCCGCGCCCGACGAAGAGGCTTCCTCGGCAGGTGCTCCGTTGATTCGGCGCCCGCTGCCGTGTCCGGACTCCGGTCGGGTTCACTCGCTGACCGCCACCGTGCTCGGCGACCGGTTCACGGCCTTGTCGGCGTTCGACGAACCTCCCGACTGGCTCTGACCGTCGAATCGCCGGTCGCGCGCGATGGATCCTGCGTTTCCGCCGTCCTCTGAACTTCCGGCCACCTCTTGCGTTCTGCACCACCACCTCTATGATAGGCTCCATCGGCACGGGCGAATTGCAACGCAGCTCGGAGGCAGGCCCCCGGGACTTCCCCGGCGAGGTAGAACCAGAGCGCGGGGATCGGCCAGGAATTGCTACGTACAAGCAGGTCTGATCGTCGGGCGGCGACTTATCTCGAGCCGCTACAGGTGCTCTACTGGATCTACGCGGCGCGCCTCGTCATCTGCCTGGCCGTGTTCGGGTCGGCGATCCTGGTGGGGGACTTTCTAGAGCGCCAGGTTCCGGGCTCGATGCCCCCCGAGTTCCCTCTCATAGCGCTCATCGGTCTCGCGGCGGCCGCGTTCCTCACCCCTATCGCCTATCGGATCAGCCACCGGAAGGGTCGGACCATCGGCCTTGCCTTCCTGTATTCACAGGCCGTGCTGGACGTCCTCCTGTTCAACGGTATCGTGCACATCACGGGAGGCAGCGGGAGTCCGTTCGTCTCGCTGTTCATTGCGTTGGCGGCAGGCTACGCCCTCGTCCTCCCCCTGAGTTCAGCCATCCTGACTGCCATGTTGGCCGGGATTCTCTACCTGGTTCTCAATCTGTCGGTCGGGGCGGACACGAACGGATTGGTTCTCGCCCTGCAGGTGATGGTGATCCTGCTGGTGGCCCTTACCGCAAGCCTGGTCGGGGCGCGATTCCGGCAGGCACGCTCGGAGCTGCGCTCGGCCGAGGGAGAGCTTCACCGGCTGAGGCTGGACACGGCCGACGTTCTGCGCACTATCCCGTCGGGCGTGATGACCCTGGATGCGTCCGGAAACCTCGTGTACATGAACCTGGCCGCGGCGGACCTGTGCGGGCTGGACGGCGCCGGCCTCCTTGGTGAGAACGTGCTGCCGGAGCTCGAGCGTCGGGCGCCGGAAGTCGCAGGCGTGATACGCGAGACCATGGAAACCGGCCGCCGCGTGCGGAATCGAGAGGCCGAGGTCCTGGGCGATCCGGCGCCCGACGCGAGGGCCAGGGGCAGCGAACCGGTTCCCGTATCTGTGAGTACGGCGATGCTGGAGGACGTGGGGGCGGGGCCGTCGCACGTCGTTCTGCTCCAGGACCTGCGAGCCGTCCGCCAGCTGGAGAACCTCCGCCTTCGGACGGGAAAGCTGGAGGCGGTGGCCGAGTTGTCCGCGTCGTTGGCCCACGAGCTGAAGAACCCCCTGGCATCGGTACGGAGCGCCGTAGAGCAGTTGTCCGCACGGGCGGCCGATGACGACGATGAACAGATCCTGGGGCGGCTCATCGTGCGGGAAGCGGATCGACTGAGCCGGATTCTGAGCGAGTTCAGCGACTTCGCCCGCGTTGGAGTCGCGGAGCGGAAGCCGGTTGACGTGGATCGCCTGCTGCGTGAGGTCATGGAGACGGTACGGCGCAACCCGGCCGCAGAGGGACGCGCGACGATCACGGCTGAAGTCCTGGACGACATGTCGGGGCTGTGGGGGGATCCAGAGCTACTTCACCGAAGCCTGTTCAACCTCGTCCTGAACGCCGTTCAGGTCGGCGATCAGGAGGAGACGGTCACGATCCGGATCGTGGCGGACGCCCTGCGTCCGGATCTCGTTCCCGCCGAAGTCGCGCTTGGGCACCCGGTCCGCATCCGGGTTACCGACGACGGTCCCGGAATCGCGGCGGAAGACCTGCCGCGGATTTTCGATCCGTTCTACACGCGGAGGCAGGGCGGAAGCGGGCTCGGGCTTTCGATCGCGCACCGCGCCATCCAGGCGCACGGAGGAGCCCTCATCGCCAGCTCGGACCCCGGCGAGGGTGCCACGTTCGCCATGGTCCTTCCTCGACGAACGGGAAAGGGGAGGCCCGTGCACACCGCGCCTGCGACGAACGCAAGGAAATCTGAAACTGGGGAATCAACGCGCGCGGAAGAGCGCGCTCACATCTAGGAGACCGGCGGCCCGCCGGTCTTCAAAGGAGCGGAAATGCGAGACAAGCCGGTAGTCCTCCTTATCGACGACGAACAGAGCCTGGTCGAGACTCTGACCGTGCTTCTCACGGGCGAGGGATACGACGTCATCTCCGAACTGAGCGGCGCGGGTGGGCTGAAGGCGTTCAAGGATCGCAGCCCGGACCTGGTGCTATCGGACGTACGCATGCCGAAGATGAGCGGGATAGAAGTGCTCGAGGAAATTCGAAGGACCAGCCCGAACACGCCGGTCGTCCTGATGACAGCGCAGGCGTCCCTGCAGTCGGCGATACAGGCGGTCAACCTGGGCGCAACTCACTACGTCCAGAAGCCGTTCGAGAACGACGAACTGCTGGCCGTGCTCGGCCGCTCCCTGGACTGGGGACGACTGAAGCAGGAGAACGCCGGTCTGAAGAGGGAGCTCAAGAAGCAGCAGACGCTCAAGGCGGGACGGCCAATCGGGGTGAGCCCCACGTTCGAGACTTCGATCAAGCTGGCGGAGAGCGTAGCCGACAGCGAATCCACGATACTCATCGGTGGCGAGAGCGGCACGGGGAAGGAAGTGTTCGCCCGGTATATCCACGACCTGTCACCCCGGTCGAACCGCAGGTTCCTGTCGCTGAATTGCGGAGCACTTCCGGAGGGGCTGCTCGAATCCGAACTGTTCGGGCACGTGAAGGGGAGTTTCACTGGGGCCGTGCGAGACAAGGAAGGCCTGTTCATCGCGGCGTCCGGAGGCACGTTCTTTCTCGACGAAGTCGGTGAAATGGCACCTTCGACCCAGGTCAAGCTTCTTCGGGTGCTGCAGCAGAGAGAGGTGATTCCGGTCGGGGCCACAGAGGCGATCGCCGTGGACGTCCGGCTGATCGCAGCGACGAATCGCGACCTCGAGCGAGACATCGAGGAAGGCCGTTTTCGGCGCGATCTGTACTATCGCCTGAACGTCATCACGCTTGAGCTTCCGCCCCTGAACAACCGGGATGAGGACATCGAACTGCTGGCCGAGCACTTCCTCACGGCACAGGCCGGGGGCGACGCGAGGGGCCTGAAGAAGCTCTCAGCGAAAGCTGTCGCGGTGTTAAAAGAGTATCACTGGCCCGGCAACGTGAGGGAGCTCGAAAACGTGATCGAGCGGGCGGTGGTCCTTACGGCGGGAGCGACGATCAAGCCCGAGGCCCTTCCCGCACGACTTCGCGAGGCACCACCCGAGCCCCTCGTACAGGACCGGCCGGCCGTAAATCCGGCGCTCGACGTCATCGAGCGAGCCTACATCGAGCACGTGCTTCGCGCCGAGGCCGGCAACAAAACGCGGGCCGCGGAGGTGCTTGGAATAGACCCGAGTACGCTGTATCGGAAGATCAAGCGCTACGACCTCGACGGCTGAGTCGTCAACCATTGCAGTACGGCAGGTAAACTTTGCAGAGTGCAAGGACGCCGTGCGCGGCGAGAGTGTGGCAATCTGCCATGTCGAACGGTAACTGTATAAATGACGGCTAGTTGCAGTTTCCTAAAATGTCCGGCATACGGGTTGCCATAACCCATGCCGGAGGCAAGGTCCTCCACCGGTGAACGAAAACGACTACTCGGAAGAGAAACCGTTCACAAACCAGAACAGTTGGAGGACTCATGCTCCGCAACACGAAGGGTTTCACCCTGATCGAGCTGCTGATCGTAGTCGTGATTATCGGCATCCTTGCCGCGATCGCGATTCCGCAGTTCGCCAGTACGAAGGAGAAGGCATTCGACGCGACCGCGAAGAGCGACGTTCGGAATGCGATGGCGTCGCAGGAGGCGTACTTCGCCGACGATCAGACCTACGCACCGGCCGCGATGGCGACAGGCTCCTTCACCACGAGCACCGGGATCTCAATTTCCGCTTCGGCCGCTTCGGCCGGTGGTTATGCGATCACCGCGTCGCACTCCGCCTCAGGCAACACCTACTGGGTGCAGGTGGGTACAGGCAGCTCGATCGAGGGCAAGGTTCAGAAGTCTCCGTAAGGGCACATTCCGAATCTTCGGCTCACTTGAAGATCGCAGACCAGGGCGCGGCGGGTGTT
>CAYWLF010000025.1:0-10776 GCA_964458875.1 uncultured Gemmatimonadota bacterium | reverse complement strand
CGCCGCGCCCTTTGGTCATCCCTGGACGTTCGTGTCGGCTGACGGGGCGTTCGAAACGTGATCTCCATGGGGCGTGTTCGACGCGTCGTCCCCGCTCCGGTACTTGTCGGCGGGCTCTTCTTCGTAGCGGCCGCGGCCTTCTTCGACAGGGTCCTGTTTCGCGGCGAGGTGTTCTTCAGCCGTGATGTGGCCCCCTTCTTCTATCCGATGAAGCACTTCCTGGTCTCAGCGGTCCGGGCCGGAGAGCTCCCCCTGTGGAATCCGTGGGTCGCGGGCGGGGAGCCGTTCTTCGCTTCGCTGCAACCAGGTCTGCTCTACCCGGGTAGCCTGATACTGTACGGCCTGCCCATGCCTGCCGCTTTTGACTGGCTCGTCGTTCTGCACTATCCGCTGGCGGGGGCGGGGCTGGCGTTTCTGCTCAGGCGGTGGGGACACGGGTGGACGGCGGCTGTGCTGGGCGGATCGGTATTCATGCTGGGGGGCTTCTTCGTCTCGCTCGGCAATTTCATCAACAACCTGCAGACGGTGGCCTGGCTACCGTGGCTCTTCCTTGCCTGGGACCGTGTGCTGGACGGAGGGCGGATCAGGGATCTGCTTCTCTTCGCCGTCCTGTGCGCGGTCGCGTTCCTCGGCGGCGAGCCCCAGATGCTGGTTCTCGGCCTAACCCTGGTCTTCGCGCACGGACTGGTCAACCCTCAGGGCCGCGAGCTGCCGCGGGGTAGACAGACTATGGCGTTCGCGATCGCCGGCGTCTTCGCGGTGGCCCTGGTGTCGGTTCAACTCCTCCCGTTCGCCGAGTACATCAGCCACTCGGTGCGCCGCCTCCCCATCGATCTGGAATACGCGTCGTCACGCTCGCTAGGACCGGTCGGCGCGCTGCACTGGATATTGCCGCCGGCCCTGCACACCGGAGCCCATGGATTCTCAACCCGGTTCATGGCCAGCTCTGAAGTACCCTGGATCTTGAGTATCTACGGGGGAGGCATCGCGCTGGCCCTGGCCCTGATCGGGGTGCTACGAGGGCGTGGTCGTCGCTGGACCCTGTTCTGGGGAGCGGCGGCCATTGTATCCGTTCTGCTGGCCCTCGGCAGCCACAGTCCCATGTATCGCGCGCTGTTTGAGTGGGTCCCGCCGTTTCGACCGTTCCGGTATCCTGAGAAGTTCCTTCTGATCGGAGCGCTGGCCTTTTCGGTATTCTCCGCGCAGGGAACGGAACGGTGGCTGACCATCGGCGGCGGGAAGACTCGGGGAGAGCGGACAGCCGGAGGTATGGGCGTGTGGGTCCCGATTCTCGTGGTGGTCTGTCTGTACGGAGGTGTAGCCATACTCCTGGGACGGGCCGACGGAATGCTCTCCGGAGCCTGCGAACGATGGCTCAACGGGGCTCTCCTGTGTGAAGATCCGCGACCCGCGTCGGGGTTATACGGCGGCATCGCTCTGCGGATTGCCGCGCTGGCTCTCTGCCTGGCCGCCGTGACGTGGTTGTACCGGTCGGGTCGGCTGCGGCGGGGTCTCGCCTCGGTGATCCTGGTGGCTCTCGTCCTGGTCGATCTCACCCTGGCTCACCGGGACGTGAACCCGTCGGTTGAAAGCGATGTGTACGTGACCGCCCCGTGGACCGCAGACGCGCTCGATGGGCTGATGTCTCCCCGTGGCGACGTACGGTTTCGCGGTTCACCCCATCATGCGGCCATGGGGAGCATGGTGAGCGTACTCGGCGCCTGGGAGCTGTCCAACATGTACCTGGACTACCAGACCATGGGACCGAACGTGGGGCAGATCTTCGGGTTCCCGATGCAGGACGGTCTCCAGGGGGTGGAACTCATCTCCGTAGCCCTGACGAACGAAGCCGCGTTGCGAGCGTGGAACGACGATCCGCTGCATTTCCTGCGGGCCATGAACGTGGGTTTCTACGCCGATGCCACCGCTAGCGCAGACTCGATCTCTGGCCTCATCCTGGCCGCGTCACACCCCGAACTCCCGATCCGCATCTACGAGGTACCGGATCCGGTGGCACGACTCTACCTGGTGGGAGACTACGAGGTACGGGACGGTCAGGCCCCGGCGCTGCGCCGCGTCCTGGAGGACGAGTTCGGGCTTGGCGAAAGAGCCGTCCTGGAAGCGGAGCCCGGGGTTGAACTCGACCCGGGAGCCGTGGGCGAAGTTCTCTCGCGGCTGGATCACTCCAACCGGGTGACCGCCAGGGTAAGCGCTTCCGGCCCGATGCTCGCGGTACTCAGTGATCGGTGGTATCCCGGTTGGAAGGCCACCGTCAACGGCATGGAATCTCCCGTGCTGCGGGCGAACGGTGTCTTCATGGCGGTTCCCGTACCGGCCGGTGTGAGCGACCTGGAATTCCGCTTCGCGCCCGGTTCGATCCTGCTTGGCGCGGCGATCAGTCTGGCCGGACTGCTGGCCTTCACGGCGACCTGGGTCATGGCCCGGAGCCAGAGACTATGACGGCGCGCAAGAGGACCTGGCCCTCGCCCACCGCCCTTCGATGGCTCGCGTTCGGTCTGTTCGCGGCTACGCTGGCGGCCACGGCCCTGACAGTCATCGACTACGGGATCGCGAGTGACGTCGGGAACTACTTCTACAGTTCGTTGCGTCAACTCGCGTGGGGGAGTGACCTGTGGGGGGCTGTTCTCGGCGGTGAGCCCACGATCGCAGTGAACCAGGATCGGGTATTCGAGCACTGGCGCTGGTACGCCGACAGGATTCCGCACCCACCGCTCTCAAGAGAGCTGAGCGGGCTCTCGTGGGTCCTGCTGCGAGACCTGACGGATCCGCTCACGGCCTACAGGGGCGCGGTGATGCTGACGTTCGCGGCTCTCGCCGCATCGGTCGGCGCTTACACGGCGTGGCGTTCCCGCTCGCTGGCCGCGGGTCTCGCTGCGGGTCTGGCGGTTCCAGCTTTTCCCGTCCTGTTCGCGCACGGGCACCTGGCGCACACGGACTTGTTCCTCGCTGCCTTCTGGTTCTGGACCGTCGCTTCACTCGACATCGCCGTCAAGGAAGGTGGCTCGGGCTGGTTCCTGGGATCGGGCTTGTTCTTGGGCGCGGCCGTCGCGACCAAGTTCTCCGGTCTGCTGCTGCTGCCGGTACTGGCCGTGTGGCTCGTCTTCAATCGGAGCGGGGTGGCGGCGTTTCTCGTGCTTTGCCTCGCGGGCGCGCTCGTATTCGTCGCCGTGAATCCCGTCATGTGGGTGGATCCGGGGCAGGGAATCAGCGACTACCTGCGCGCCGGGCTCGACCGAGCCGCGGCTGACGACACTCGGATCGCCACCGAGTACCTGGGGTCTGTCTACCTGTTCAGGCCACCCTGGCACTACCCCTACGTCTGGACCCTCGCCGTTTATCCACTGTCCTTGCTGGTAGCCACCGTGGCGGGGCTGTTCGCTCCCCGCTCGGGTGCGCTGCGTGGATTGGTTCTCCTCAATATGGCGGTACTGTACGGGGCGCTGGCGCTTCCGTCCGCGCCGATGCACGACGGCGTGCGCCTGTTCCTGCCGCTGTTTCCGTTCTACTGCGTGCTGGCGGGCACGGGAGCCGTGGCCATCGGGGAGTGGGTCACCCGCGGCCTGCAGGCTCGCTTCCCGGTCATCGCGGAGCGCCGCGACCTCATCGTCGCCCTTTCTGTCGTCGCGTTGTTGGCTCCGGCGGCGTTGCGGACGGCGCAGGTCCATCCCTATCAGCTCTCCTATTTCAACGCACTCATCGGTGGTGTCGAGGGAGCCGAGCGCCGGGGCCTCGAGGTCACCAACCTCAAGGAAGTGCTCAACCGCGCGGCCCTCGAGGACCTGGCAGAGATACTTCCCCCGGATGCGCCGGTGGATCCCGGCTTCTTCATCGAAGAGATGTGCTTCTATCAGGCGGTTGGTTGGGTACCGGCAGGGTGGAGGGTGGAGACCCAGCTCTCGAACCCCGACGGAACGGACGATATCGCGCTGGCATGCGAGGGGTTGGAGAGCTTCGCCACCGTGGCTCTCGATCGAAAGGCCGCTTCGGCCGACTTCGTATTCGTTCTCAATCGCAAGGCCCAATGGCGGCGCACGGAGACCGCCCTGGTCGGATTCGGCGGACCGCCGATGCTCTCGGTCTCGCTCGAGGGAGTGCCCCTCATGATGGTCTATCGAACTCGATGATTCCTGACCGGGCTGTGCGACGATTCGTCCTGTGGGCTGGTGTGGCACTGGGTGTCCTCGCCTTCGCATGGCTCTTTCCCGGCCTGGACGACGTGGGAGTCGCCTGGGACGAACCGTACTACTTTGATTCCTCCCAACGCATTCATGACTGGGCCGCCCATGTCGTCGCCGGTCCTGACCGGGCGCAGCAATTCCGCCAGGAGATCGTCAGGGAGACCTTCAACTGGCGTCGTTACTGGAACCCGCATCCGCCGGCCTACAAGCTGGCCATGGTTGCCACGGAAGCGGCGTTCGGGCGCTGGACGGGGGAGATCGTCGGCTTCCGCCTCGCCCCCCTCGGCTTCTTCTCGATTCTCGTGGCCTGCGTCACGTGGCTGGCGGGACTGACCTGGGGAAGGGCTGCCGGGGTCGGGGCCGGGCTCTCGATTCTCCTCATGCCTCGTGTCGTGGGGCATGCCCACATCGGGGCGACCGACATGGTGACGACTCTTGCCTGGTTCGTCGCCTCCGCGGGACTGGTCCTCTACGCCATGGAGGACCGGCGCCGGTATCTGGCCATCGGTTCGGCAGCGCTCGGGCTTGCCCTCGCCACCAAGTTCACGGGGTACTTCATTCCTGTCGCGATGCTGCTGTGGATGATCGCGTATGGAAGGTCCCGGCGAGCCGTGGCGGGGGCCGTCCTGTGGGGGCTTGGCGGGCTCGCAGTGGCGTGGGCCCTGAACCCCCTCATGTGGCACGACCCGGTGGCGGAGACGCTGCGGCTCGTTCAGGATAGCCTGGCGCGCGACGAGGTGATACCGATCGCGACCTATTACCTGGGGCAACGTTGGGGGTACGAGGTTCCGGGGAACCAGGCGACCGTGATGACACTCATCACCGTCCCTCTCGGCATCCTGGTGCTTTCGGCGTGGGGCGCCGTGGTGGGAGCCCGCAAGTGGGAAAAGCGACCCATCGAGGGCTTGTGTCTGACACAAATCCTGTTCTGGATCGCCCTCATGGCGGCGCGGGGAACTCCCAATCACGACGGGGTTCGGCTCTGGCTTCCCATGTTCCCGTTCGTCGCGCTCCTGGCGGGCCGCGGATTCGGATCCATGGTGCGCCTCGCCGGACGGAGGGTGCCCGAGCAGAGAGCACTGCTGGCGACGCTCGCGCTCGGGGCGCTGTTCTTCGTTCCGCCGTATGTGCAGACCGTGCAGGTCGCGCCTTTCTATCTCGCCTATTACAACGAGGTGATCGGAGGGGTGAAGGGTGCGAATCGAGCCGGAATGGAGAGCACCTACTGGCTGGAAGCCGTCACCCCTGCGTTCCTGGAAAGAGTCGGCGAGACGCTGCCGCCCGGCTCCCGTCTGTCCGCATGGCCCAACGTGGCACACTATCAGTGGCTCCAATCGAATGGCATGCTGAGCGACGACATCGTGGTGACCGAGAGGATGCCGCCGGACTATCTTCTACTCGTAGCTCGCAAGGCGTCGTTCGAGCCGTATCATTGGCGGATCTACGAGAACGTGCGACCGGAGCTGGCCGTCGAGCTGGACGGTGTGGAGCTAGTGGGCCTGTACGCCTGGGATCCTGACGAAGAGGTCGAACCCGATCCGGAGGACCCGTGAAGACGCTGGACGCAGTCGTTCCCGTATACAACGAAGAGGCTATCCTTCCCGAGCTCAACCGTCGCCTGGCGGACACGCTCGGCGGTCTTCCATACGAATGGCGCGTGATCTACGTCGACGACGGCAGTCGGGATCGCACCCCCGACTTGCTCGCGGGATTCGCGCAGGAGGACCGGCGCGTCGGCGTCATTCACCTGTCGCGCAACTTCGGGCAGCAGCTGGCCATCTCTGCAGGCCTGGCGGCGACCGGGGCCGATGCGGTGGTGCTCCTCGACGGTGACCTGCAGGATCCCCCCGAGGTGATTCCACTCCTGATCGAGAAGTGGGAGGAGGGATACGATGTCGTATACGCCCTCAAGCGGGAACGAAAGGAGTCGCTTCCCAAGCGTGCCCTGTTCAGCCTGTTCTATCGCATCCTCAGGCGGTTGAGCAGCCTGGACATCCCGGCCGACGCGGGCAACTTCTCTCTCATGGACCGCGCGGTCGTCGACGTGATCAACACGATGCCCGAGCGTGATCGCTTCGTATCCGGACTACGCGCTTATGTCGGGGGCCGGCAGATAGGAGTGGAATTCGAGCGCGCTCCCCGGTACGCAGGTCAGCCGCGTCAGTCACCTCTGAAGCTGATGCGCATGGCGACGGACGCGTTCTTCGCGTTCTCCGAACTTCCACTCCGGATGGCGACGATCATGGGATTCCTGGTGTCCGGTGTCGCCTTTCTCGTGCTTCTCAGCGTCCTGTACCAGAAGCTCATTTCGGGCGCGGCGATCCTCGGCTGGGCATCCACCATGACCTCGATCCTGTTTCTGGGGGGCATCCAGCTCATCGCCGTGGGCGTGATCGGTGAGTACATCGGCCGGATCTACAACGAGGCGAAGGGAAGGCCGGCCTGGGTGGTCGGTCGATACCGCAATCTGTCCGGCGTATCCGGGCCCTCAGAGCCCGCGGGCGCCCTCCATGAGGAGCGCGATCCCGCTTGACGATCGCACGCGGCCGGATCTGGACCCTCTGTGCACCCCTCAACCTGGCGTTGTTGGGTTTCGTTCTCTTCTTCGCCGGCCTGCGGCTTGCCCGGCCCGGGACGGTCTTCTACTACACCGAGGGACCGGTGCTGGGTAGCCTCGCCGCTCTCGAGGCGGGCGGCCTCCCGGATCTCTATCCCTCGGACGGCTGGGTCGAGCCGCCGGTGGTGCTGACCCTGTACCCGCCCACGTATTTCGTGGGCGCTGCCGGGCTGAATCGGTGGATCGGGAGCGCCGGCACCTTTACGGGCCTGCGGATCGTGAGCGTCGCTGCCCTGTTCGGCCTCCTGGTCCTGTTGGGTTTGCACGCACGCCGCCGGAGGGCTCCTCCGACCTGGATTCTAGCGCTTACCGCGGCGGCTCTCCTGACGCCAGGCGTCTACCGGTTGGCCGGCGGGGCGCAGGCCGACACGCTGGCGTTGCTGTTCACATGGGTCGGGGTCACCGCGGCCCTTGGAACGACTGGAGATCGCGTACGGTCAGGCGCTTTACCGGTATTCGCGGCCGCCACCGCGTTCTTTTTCGCGATCTTCACCAAGCAGAGTTTCGTGGCGGCGCCCGCCGCGTTGTTCGCGAGCCTGGTCCTGGAACGGAGGTACGGTTCAGCCTCGCTGTTCGCCGTGGGCCTGGCCTCTGCCACTCTTCTCGGTGTCTGGTTGTTGGATACGGCGACGACCGGTGGTTACGTGGCGAACACACTGGGTGCGCTCACCGGGGCATCGGGATGGGCGCACCTGACCACGAGCCTTTCGAACAGCCGGCCACTGCAGTGGTTCCCCATCGCCGCGGCCATCCTGTTCGTCATGCGCAGCCGCCTCGGCCTCGGGTTTCCCGAGATCTACCTCGGGGGGAGCGTCCTGCTGCACACGGCGGCGATGCTCAAGACCGGCTCCAGCGTCAACTACCTGCTGGAGCCGACGTTCGCCCTGCTGCTGCTGGCCGCGGTGCGCTGGGTCCCGGGAGCCACTTCCGGGGCGCGCGAAACCCATGACGCCCCGCCGCCGAGAACCCGCGCCCTGGCGATGCTGTTCGCCATAGCCCTCGGGCTCACTGCGAGCGCTGCGGCCCTGCGGGAGTACCCCACTATGAAAGCCTGGGCGTCGGGGGCGGGATCGGCCCGGATGGCCGAGTTCGAGGGCTATCCGCTCGCGGACCCTCTGTTTTTCCCGGCGGTACTGGACCGTGGCGGAAGGCCGTGGCTCAACGATCCGTTCGCGTTCGGCGCCATGGAAGAAACCGGCCACTGGGATCCTGCCCGGCTGGTCTCGGACCTGGAAAGCCGGCGTATCCCCTTCGCGCTCAGCGTCGTGGACATCGGGCCGAGCCCGGCTCCGCCCGGGGTCGGAACCCGTGACCTCGTCTTGGCCTACTTCTGGCGATCCCGTCCCGTGTGGACCGCGCTGACCGGCTCGTACGAGGCGACTGTCTCCGGTCCGATGACCGTCTGGTTGCCGCGTGAGGAACCTCAGCCATGAGCCCTTCTCGCTCCGGGCGCGTGTTCGGTTGGTTTCTGCTGGTAGTCCCGTTCGTCCCGCTGGCCTGGCTGTTTGGTGAGATCGACCGTATCCGGGGCCTGGCACCGCCCTCGGAGGCCCTCCTGGGCCTCTTCGTGTTCGGTACCCTGGCCGTACTGGGGGCCCGGTGGTTCCCAATCCGGGCCCCCGAGCGAGTGCTCCGCGCGCTCGACGCCGAGGGCGGCGCCGGATCCAGGATGGCCGCGGGAGCGGTCCTGCTGCTCCTGGGGCTTCTCCTGGCGACTGCGGTCTTCGCTTTTGCCCGTCGCCCACTCCTGATAGACAGCGTCGTTCAGTGGTTCCAGGCGCGGATATTCACGTCCGGACAACTGTACGCGGGGGCGCCGCCGGACGAGGCGTTCTTCGCCGTCCAGCACATGCTGGTGGATGGCGGCCGGTGGTACTCCCAGTATCCTCCCGGGCACTCTGCTCTCCTCGGTCTGGGGGCGGCGCTGGGTGCGGGGTGGCTGGTGCCCGTGGCGCTTTCCGTCGGAACGGCCCTTTTCCTTTACGCATTTGCGCGCCGCGCCTATGACCTGGCCACGGCCCGGACCACCCTGATCGTGCTGGCCCTGTCGCCGTTCTTCTGGTTCATGGGCGCGAGCCACATGAACCACGTGTCCGCCCTGTTCTTCGTCGCCGTCTTCCTGTACCTGCTGGTGCTCTGGGAAGAGCGACGGGCCCCCTGGCTGCTGCTGGCGGCGGGAACGGCAATCGGGGCCGCGTTTCTCTCTCGCCCTTTGACCGCGGCCGCCGTCGGAATCGCGATGGCACCGTTCGTCCTGGCCTCGGCCTGGCGCGAGCGCGATGCGGGCTCGGTCCTGGCAGGTGCGATCGGCGCCCTGTTTCCCGTCATTGTGTATCTGGCCTACAACGCCGCGACGACTGGCGACCCTCTTCTGCCCGGCTACATCAAGTTGTGGGGAGTGGATCATGGCCTGGGGTTTCATTCGACGCCGTGGGGCGACGTCCACTCCCCCCTGGCGGGCCTGCGCAACGAATTGACGGACCTCGCCCTGTTGTCGAGCCTGATGTTCGAGGGCCCGATTCCGGCCCTGATTCCCGCCGGCCTGTTATTCGCGGCGGGCTGGGCGTCAAGGAGGTGGGACCAGCGACTCATGGTGGGCTTCATGGCCATCCCCGTCGCCTACCTGTTCTACTGGCACCGGGACGCCTTTCTCGGACCGCGTTACCTCTATTCAGGGCTCGCGTTCCTGGCACCTCTCACGGCGAGGGGTCTGCTCGAGCTGTTCAGGCGCACCGCGGGTCGTACGCTCTGGAGTGGCTCGGGCCTTACCCGGGTGTCCGTCACGAGCACAGCGGGCCTCCTCCTTATGCTGAGCGTTCTGTACGCCGCGGCGTATTCGACTCCCCGCAGGTTCCATGTGTACCAGTCCGGACTCGCCAGCATGAAGGTGGACCTGGCTGCCGAAGCGCAGGTCGCGTCCGTCTCGAACGCCGTCGTATTCGTGCCAGTGAGCTGGGGAAATCGCCTGCTGGCGCGCATGCGTGGACTCGGGGTGTCCGCCTCGGGCGCGGAGACAGCCTACCGGCAGGCCGATCACTGTGCGCTCGAGCTGACCCTCCGACTGGCGGAAGCGGAAGGGTGGTCCCCCGGTCGCGCGGCCGCCTCGGTCACGGCACTGGGACCCGGTGGAGAGACGGTTCCCGCGTTCAGTCCCCTGACCAACGGAGATCCAACGCTTCGTCTCCCCAGCGGCGTGACTCTGCCCGCCGAGTGCCTCGACCAGATCGAATACGACCGGGCGGGTTACGCCAACTACTCGCCGTTCCTGGCGGATCAGCACCCGTCGCTTGACGGTCCCCTGGTGATCGCGAGAGACCTGCGGGAGCGAAACCGCGAACTGATCGCCGCCTACCCGGGCCGTCGCGTCCTCATGTACCGGGACGGCCGGTTCCTGCCCATCGATTGAGCTTCTTGAATCTCCGTTGAGAGACAGAGCTACCCTCACCTCGCGACGCGCCCGGGCGGCAGCGAGGTACGATGCGATTCAGACCTGTGTCAGCGGCAGCGGGAGTCACGCTGCCAGAACTCCTGATCACTCTCACGATTCTGGGCACTCTGGCGGCGCTGGGTGCGAGCGGCTTCCGGTCGCTGCGCGATGCGACCTCGATGCGTGCCGCGACCTGGTCGGTGCGAAACCACCTCGCCCTGGCCCGATCGTTGGCGATCGCGCGGCGCGAGAAGATCCTCGTCCGACCTGGTCCCTCCGGCGACCTGGTGCTCCTCACGGCGTCCGGAGAGCGGGTGGCGGGCATCGGCGTGGGGCCCGCGGGCGACGTTCCCGTCGACTCGCTGCGCGTGCGGCCGGCGACCCTTCGATTCAACGCTCGCGGGCAGGCGGCTCCGGGGAGCGTGTATCTGTATCGTGGCGATCGGGTGGTTCGGATCGTGTCGAATTTCCTCGGGCGGTTGCGCGTAGAGACATATCGGGCCCCCTGAGGAGTGTCCGGAGGCAGAGGATTC
>CAYWLF010000024.1:0-16535 GCA_964458875.1 uncultured Gemmatimonadota bacterium | reverse complement strand
AGATCATCCCGACGGAAGGGAATCCGTTCGTGGTGGCGGACAAGATCGTGGACCCCGACGCGCCGACCGTCCTGGTCTACGGGCACTACGACGTGCAACCCGTAGATCCGGAGGAGCTCTGGGACGCGCCTCCTTTCGAGCCGACGTACAAGGACGGCCGCATCTACGCGCGCGGCACGAACGACGACAAGGGCCAGGTCCTGATGCACGTCCAGGCTCTCGAGGCCAGGATCAAGGGCGGCTTCGGGATGCCGGTGAATGTGAAACTGTGCTTCGAGGGCGAGGAAGAAATCGGAAGCGTCAACCTGGAGACCTTCCTGCGATCCGCGGCCGATCGGCTGGCATGTGACGCGGTGATCGTCAGCGACACGGGCATGCTGGGAATCGACATCCCGTCGATCGGCACCGGACTGAGGGGCATCGCCTACCTGGAAGTGTTCGTCGACGGTCCGGCCGGTGACCTGCATTCGGGCAGCTACGGCGGCGCGGTGGTGAACCCGGCGTTCGCTCTCGCCCAGATTATCTCGCAGCTCAAGGACGAGGACGGTCGCGTCACGATCCCCGGATTCTACGACAGGGTCCGATCGATGTCGGAGACGATTCGCGCCGAGACGAAGGCCCTTCCGTTCACGGACGAGGAGTTCATCGAGGAGACGGGCGCCCCCTCACTCAATGGGGAGGCCGGCTACACCACGCTCGAGCGCCTGTGGTATCGGCCCTGCCTGGATGTGAACGGAATGATCTCAGGGTTCACGGGCGATGGAGCCAAGACCGTGCTCCCGGCCAAGGCGAGCGCCAAGATCTCCATGCGACTCGTGGCGGACCAGGACCCGGACGAGATCGCCGAGCTGTTCACGAACCACGTGATGGCGATCGCGCCCGAGGGCGTGACGGTACGCGTCGTGCCATCACACGGAGGGTGGCCGTGGGCCGGCGATCCCGACAGTCCGCTGTTCGAGGCCGCCGCGCAGGCCCTGGAGGATTCCTTCGGGCGCCGCCCGGTCTACATCGGAGAGGGCGGCTCGATTCCGATCATTCCGCTGTTCGAGGAGGTCCTCAAGGGACCGGTGCTGTTGCTCGGGTTCGCGCCTCCGGGCGGAAACGCGCATGCCCCGAACGAGTGGATGGATGTCGAGACGTACCACAAGGGAATCGAGACGATCGCCCGCCTGTATGACGAGGTGGCTGCCCGCGGCGTCTGATGCGGAAGGGCCGGCCCATCGTGTTAGGCCGGCCCCTCGTGCCTCCGTCAGGCGCGCAAGTACGCCGAGGAGCTACTCCAGTTCTTCTTCCGCCCGCACATCCTCTTCCTCCTGGCGGGCCCGTTCTCTTGCTTCTTCGACAGCCTCCTGTAGCTGTGTCCACTGATCGGCGATCGCTGTCCGCCTCGGGGCGCGCGTCTCACGGGCCAGGGCCGCTCCCTCGCGCAGTTCCTCGACTCGCATGTCGTAGCCCCTCGGAGCGTAGATTCCTCGCTCTCCGCGAAACCACCCCGACACGGAACCGTCGAACGCGACTTTGCCGACGAAGTCGACCGGGGTGCTTCGGACTCCGAGGTATGCCTGGGTCCCGTCGATGACGCCCTCTTCGCCGGGGAGGGATATGTCATACGCTTCGCAGTCGAGACCGCCCAGCGGCCGTGGCGAGACGACCCACAGGATCTGCTGCTGGAGGTCGGCGAGTATTCCCACGCGGAGGGTGTCAGCCTCCGGCAGCACCAGCTTGCGCGACGGACCCGAGCCGGACACTTCGAAGACCGTGTCGGACGCGCTCTTGGCGAAGACCCACAACCCACTCATGGAGGGTGTCGAGACGAGACTTCCCCTCACGGCGGGGGCGTCGCGGAGGGTCTCGGGCCCCACGTCGGGCGAGAGCAGAGTGTCCGGTTTCTGCCCAAGGAAGTCCGTCTGGATGATCGCCAGGGTCGGAATCGAATCATCCGCGAAAGCCCGAACGCCGTAGGTGAGACGCAAAGGCCGCCGGGACACTTCGAGGATCGACGGGAGAAGACCCGGATCGAATCCGCGCAGGTGCTGCCCGCCGGGTGAGTACAGGTCCACCATGCGGGTCGAATCATCGAACACGAAGATCCCGGTGTTCTCGGCCACAGCCAGACGAACCGGGCTCACGACTTCTGCCGGCGGGTTGTTCATGAATCCGAACGCGCCGTGCTTGCCCTCCGCGGGTTCGTAGCGCATCACGCCCCGAGCTATGCCATCGATCGCCCAGGCGACGGACCGGGATGCGGCCTTGAAGTCCAGGGGCGAGGTGACGTTGATGCCCAGCGAGTCCGGGTGAGCCCAGATCTCCACGGCCTCGAAATCGGCCTCCGAGAATTCGACCTGCTCTGGATCTCCCTCGGTCGCGCAGCCCTGAAGGAACAGTGCGACGGCACCGAGACACAAAAGGAACCCGGGACGGGCCCATCGAGTGACATACAGGGCGAGCGGGCGTTCCGATGTAGGCTGTGACATGGCGTCCTGAATCGATCGGGTTGCTTGGAATTCCGGCGTCCCACCACCTCGAACAGGCGGCCGGTCTCCACGTTCTCACAGGGCACCGATGATACAACGTTTGTCTTCGCGATCAAGCGAAGGCGCCATTCCGAGGCCGTGTTGATAGACTGTTGATACCGCCGTGAAGAGTATATGTCGGCGGTGGTGAAGGAATACCCGGGGCGTGCGCGCACCGTACCAGGCAGGGGGTCGGTCGAGATGTTCGTGATTCAAAGCCTCGGGGGCGTCCGGATCGAGGATTCGTCCGGAGACACGATCCGGCTTCGATCCAGGAAGCACATGGCTCTGTTGATCTACCTTGCCGCGTCGGGTCGTCAACTGCACACGAGAGACTCACTCGCCCGCTTGCTGTGGGAGACTTCTCTCGCCCGGGCTCGCCACTCGCTGAGTCAGGCCATCTACGACCTACGCCGAAATCTCCCCGGTGCGGTCGGCTCGGCCACTGGAGATGCGGTTCACCTCGAGCCCTCCGTTTTTCGACTCGATGCAGTGGAGTTCGAACGGGCGCTCAAGGCCGGCGAACTGTCGCTTGCGGTGGACCTATATCGCGGGCCGTTCGCCGACAATCTCGCCCGGGTCGGTACCGACGACTTCGAGCGTTGGTTGGAGGCCGAGCGTCTTCGGCTCGCGAGACTCAGTGAGATGGCCCTTCGCCGCTACGTGCGCCAATGCGATGAAGCGGGACGCTGGGGCGAGATGTGCGTGGCCGCACTCCGCCTGGTGAAGCTCTCTTCGCTTGATGAAGAAGCGCACCGAGCCCTGATGCGGGGACTCTGGCTCCACGGAGACGCAGCTTCGGCCGTCCGTCACTATGAAGAGGTAGTGGTCCCGCTGGAGAACGAACTCCCTGGAGGCGTTTCGGATGATACTCGCCATCTGATACAACGCATACGCTCGACTCCCGCCCCCGAACCGTGGATCGACAACCTGGGCGAACTCCAGACCCCGTTTCTCGGCCGAGAGGAGGAGATGGAAACGTTGCGGACCGCCGTAAGGAACATCTCCCAAACTGTCGAAACGGGGGTGCTGGTTTCCGGGGAAGCCGGCATCGGCAAGTCCCGACTCGTGATTGAGTTCACGCGCTCCGTGGCCCTCGAGAACGTTCGCCTGCTTGAGAGTCGCTGCTTCCCGGCCGAGGCGGACGTGCCCTACGGACCCGTAATCGATGGTCTGCGTCCCATAGCAACTGACGTCGCCCGGCGACCTCCAGCCGATCTCGAGTCCTTCACCCGGATCGGTCACCTGCTGCCTGAGTTCGAGCACCTCACAGCGGACGTGGAGCAGCGCGTCGATCCATCCGCATGGCGTCGGCGTCTGTACGAAGAGGTTACGGGCGTCGTGAGGTTGGCACTCGAAGCGGCACCTATCGTGTGGGTCATTGAAGATGTCCAATGGATGGATGCGACCTCGACGTCCCTCCTGCACTACATGACGCGCCGACTCGAGGGGCTCCCCTTCCTGTTGATTGCGACCCTGCGGGTGCCACGCGGGATGGACCTGCCAGACGCCCTACCCTTGAGCCCTCCCGGTGGCTCCGAGTTGAGTTCCGAAGTTCGACTCCACCCCCTCACTGCGGATGAAATCGGAGAGCTGCTTCGGCGCGCCTCCCCCGACTCCGGGCACAAGCCTGCCATCGAACTCGCGCAACGCCTGGCGGGTGGCAATCCGCTCTTCGCCCTCGAAGTATTCCGGGCCGCTGTCGGCTCGACGGAATGGGCAGCCGAGGCATCGCGTTGGGACCCGCTGACGGACGCCAGGCTGAGTAAGGTGCTGGCGGTCAGACTCAAGGGCCTCTCACGAAAAGGGTTGTCAGTACTTCAAGCCACAGCGGTGCTGGAGCGTCAGGCGACGCCTGGTGCAGTCGCTTCGGTAGCGGGTTTGTCTCTTCCAGAGGCAGCCAATGCGAGCGTCGAACCCTACGGACGCGGCCTGCTTCAAGACCGGGACGGCCAACTGGGCTTCGTCAATGACATAGTCCGAGAGTACGTGTACTCGGGTATGACGGCTCTATCGCGCACCGCATTGCACCTGACCGCCGCGGAGTTCCTGGAGGAAGGTGCGGATACGAACGCCGCGACCCTGGCCAGGCACTTCCACCTGGGGGAGAATCGAGCGCTCACCTACAAACACTCGATGCTGGCGGCCCGGGATGCGAAAGCGTCGGCAGGACAGATGGAGGCTGCGGCCATGGCAGACCTCGCCGTCAGGAGTAGTCGCGGACAGGCGGAGCGCCTGGCCGCGCTCCATCTCCTGGCGGAAGCGGAATTGGAATCAGCCCAACTGCCACGCGCCAAGGAACACCTGGACGAAATTCTCCGCCTCGATACCGAGATGCCAGCCGAGCAGAGGGTGGAGGTCAAGCTGAAGCTGGTTCGGGCCGTCGGCGGGGAGGCGAACTGGGACGATGCTGGCCGAATCCTAACAGGTATTGCACGTGATATCAGAGCGTTTCCAAGTCCGGAGCGACGTGTCGAAAGTCGGCTTGAGGTGCTCAATTGGCGTCTGAAAGCCGCTAGCAGGGTGAACAACGTTACTCGGGCACGCAGCACAAGAAACAGGATCGAGCGGATTCAGACAGCGGCCGAGAACACTGGCAGGTTAACCGAAGCGGCCACTGTCACGGCGACCTGCAGCCTTGCCGCGTTCGAACTGTTCTACGGATCGGCGCTAAAGGGCCTCGAATTGTTGAGCGCTCTAAGAATCAAGGATACATGGCCCGAACACCTAGTCTATCGCATCAGACTGCTTCGTGGGGGCGGGAATCAGAGAATGGGGGTCTGGGACACTGCTGAGCATGAGTTGCGACACGCCTACGTTCTAGCCAAGAAGACGAACGATACCCTCCAGATCGCTGCCGTGCTGACAAACTTGGCATGTACTGCTACAGAACGCGGGTCATGGGATGAAGCGCAGGACTATAGCAGGGCAGCGAGCAAGTTGCACAGCGCCCTGAGTACGGCCCTAGACGTCCTAATTCCGCTGCGGTTGAATTCAGCGAACTTGGCCTTCTATCAAGGAAAGGCCAGGGAGGCGTACACACTCTACCGAGATATCTATGAGCAAGCGATCCGCAGCGATTACACAGAGTTCAAGACAGAGGTGGAGGCATGCCTAGGGTTGGCCTCGCTGCAGTTGCGCGACGGCGCGTCCGCGCGCCGTTGGATAGCCGAGTGCGACACCAACGAAACAGCGCTTGGCGGAATGCAGGAGCGCTTCAAAGTCGAGTGGCTCTGGGGGTTCTGCCACCGTCACGATGAGCCAGATGCTGTGCGTGAACGCTTGCTTCGCGTTGCGGAAAGCGAAGCAGTTGTCGATAGAGTCTGCTCGCTCAAGCTGAGGTGGCTGGCGCATGTGCTTCTACCTGAGTCGGGTGGTCTAGCCCGGGAAGAGGCGTCCGCGACACGGAGAGAACTCGGTGAAGCGGGATTGGGTTGGTTTGTGTATTTTTCGGACCGCTGGCGCCGCTTGGCCGACGGTTGTCCGTTATAGCTGTTGGTCAGTTGGGATTCGTGCTGAGCTGAAAGTCGGAGTCAGTTCGCGTCGACTCGAAGCGTTGGATTGATGCCTGCTAGGCGATTGCCGGTGGTCGTCACGGCAGGCTCTGGAGTGTCTAAGGTCTCCAGTATGTCGGTCTTGACGAGAATGTCTACGATCGCCTCATCGAACTGCTTACCCCGGTGCTTCGTGAGTTCCTCCCTCACCACCGATACGGGCAGCGCATCTCGATAAGGACGAGCCGTGGTCATGGCGTCGATCGTATCGCAGACCATGATGATCCGCGCACCCAGAGGGATATCATCCCCAGCCAGTCCCGTGGGGTAGCCGTCCCCGTCCCACCGTTCGTGATGATGCCGCACGCAACTCAGGACGTCAGGGTGAATGCTCCTGATCGACTGGATGATATCCACTCCGCGATCCGGGTGGGCCCGTATGAGCTCCCGCTGCTCGGGCGTGAGGGGACCCTTCTGCCGCAGGATCTCACCGTAGATCGAGTCGATCTTGCCGATGTCATGCAGCAGCGCCGCGGTTTCGATGCGCTTCAGTTGACGCGGTGCCACTCCCAAGGCTCGCGCGATCTTCTTCGCGGCCTCCGATACACGGATGGAGTGGCCGGATGTGTACGGATCCTGCGCCTCGATGGTCTTCACCATCAAGCGCAGCAGGTCGGTGTTCAACTGCTGCAGTTCGAAGTTCACGCCGTAGCTGTACCGAAGACCGATCAGCGGAATCATGGCCAGGAATACGGCCACGACCCCGTATTGCGTGTAGAGAAACGCCACCAGGAAGGCGAGCGTGCTCATGGCGAGGTCGAAGATGATCAGCCCCCCTGTCATGCGTCGCCACGTCTCGAAGAATGGCGTTCGTTCAGAGACGGTCACGATGAAAGCCACCGTGCCCGTGTTCACCGCGAAATACGCCAGCACCGCCACGAGAAATGGGGCGAGGGAATCCTGGAACCGAAACGTGTCCAGGCTCTCAACGCCCCCCGACCACCGGAACAACAGTCCGGCTACGCCGACAGCGAGAACGAGCTGCGCGACGTTGAAGAGCTTCTTCAGGGCCGATTTTTCCTTGTACAGGAAGAAACCCGAGATGAGCTCGGACAGCAGGGTCACCATGACGGCGCCCGTGGGTCCGATGAGGAGGATCGCACCGAGTTCCGGCACGAAGTCCATGGAAGTGGTGGATCCCGTTTCCGTGAAGCGGAGGAACAACATCATGGCCAGGGTACTGAGGGCCAGCAGTGTGCCGAATGCCAGGAAGGACTCAGCGTCTAGAGTGGGAGGGTACTTGACGAAGAGGGTGCCTACGAGGGCGGCGGCTGCCACTGCGGTGGCGAGGATGGTTCGCTTGACTCTTGGGTCCATACCCTTGTGGCTGCAGTTGGAATTGCCCCCAAACCTCTACCGGTTACCACCTAAGAGTACCGCCTTTTCTTGCTAGCCCGAATAGGACGTAGAAGAAATTCATAGAGCACACCTCCTTTCGCATGAAAGTCATACCCAATCGCTAACGGGTATGCTTCAGCTCCGCTCGGAGGTATCGCTCCGCTCAGCTTACAGGCGGTTCGGTGAGGCCGGGGGCATCTCCATGTTCAGTGGACCCGGTCAAGGTCCTGTCGTACTGCGCTCAAACGGATGTTCTTGGGCGTAGACCTGACGAAAAATAGAAGGGTAGACGCCGTGAAGCGCAACAGAAGGGAGGTTCTACCGGTTTCCTGTCCAGCGATTTACGGCCTGCAGACAGGCCAGCACGGCCGCTTCCTCGACCGAATCACGCACACGCACGACTCCCGCCAGGGACTCCGAATCACGGCGAACGGAGCCATTCACCGACGCCAGCACGAAACTCTGACCGAAGGCGCCGACCGAGTCGATCCCCTGCAGGGACAGGAGAACTGAGCCTCCCGTAGCCTGCTGCGCGGCCTCGAGGGCGGCGGTCGCTGCCACCTCCATGCGAGCCTTCTCGAAGTCCGGTCCTTCAGCCTCGCCGGTGAAAACCGCATCCTCGTGAGCGAGGTCGACGCGGCACGTGACCTTCTGCCCGGCGGCGCGCTCAATGTGGACGTTACCCAGGACGAGACGCCGATCGGAAGAACTGGCCGGGACGGGAGCGGAGACAGCCTGGGCCTCGGGTCCTGCCTCGTCAGCCTTCTGGGGGATCTCGGAGCTTCTGACACGAGCGATCGAGATCTTGCGGTGGTCGATCTGCAAGCCGAATTCCGCGAGGAGCGCGGACTCGATGTTCCGAACGATCTGCTTGGGACCCAGCGAAGAGCTGGAGAGGACATGGATCTCTTCGATGCCACCCTGTCCATCGGGCACGATCTTGAGAGAGCCCACTCCCTCCAGGCCCAGGAGGAGTTTCTCGATCCGACGAAGGCCCCATGGATCCAGGCCCATCATGTCCCGAGCTTCGTGTTCGCCGGATGTCATCTGACGAGCTTTCCTCCGATGGAGGGGTGAATCGTGTCTCCTCCCTGCGCCTTCGCGACGTACAGGGCGGCATCAGCTTCGGCCATCAAGTCCTCGGCCGATATCTCTCCCTGAGTCACACCCGAATGATACGCCACGCCTACGCTTAGCGTAACCCCCGCATACCCTTCATTTGTGGCAATTCGCATGTCGGCGACCCGCTCGCGAATCTGCTCGGCGACCTGTCCGGCACCGTCTCGATCCGGATTGACGAGGATCACGACGAACTCGTCGCCACCGTACCGACAGACGATATCGGTGCTACGTGTTGCTTCCGTGAGGATCCGCGCGACGTTTCGCAGTATGAGGTTGCCCGCCGCGTGGCCATGCACGTCGTTGACCGGTTTGAACTTGTCCAGATCGACGAACAGCACGCAGACGGACGTTCCCGTGCGGCTGGCGCGCGAAAGTTCTTCCTCGAGCCGCGTGCTCAGAACCCGAAACGTGTAGACCCCGGTAAGGGCGTCGTGCATGGCGTCACGTGAGGCCTGCTCGTACTGGCGCGCCAGGTAGATGGGACACAGCGACAGCGTGGACCGCCCCCTCGCCACGGCCTGGGCGAAATCGATACAGGTCGCATGACCGCACGATCCGGTGTTCCAGTACCGGCCATCCGGCGTTGTTCCGATCTTCGCCAGGATCTCTTCGACTTCCGTTGGGTCCGGAGCCGCCAGCCCGACTTGCTTCGGCTCGAAGAACGTTCGCAGGTTCAGGTCTTCTCCCGGATCGACGACAGGGTCCTCTGAACGTGGCGGCTCGGACAGTTCGGCGATTTCCTTGCGCCAATACAGGTCATCTCCCGGTCCGAACGCCGGGTGTCCCAGGTTCCCCTCGAAGGGAAGGATGTCTACGAATCCGAGGGAGGTTCCTTCCTCGATCAGGGCTCGCGCCAGGGCAGGAAGCGCCCGCAGGTCCCGTTCCTTACGAAACTCCCGCGACGTCTGACGTTGCCCCTCGAGAATCTGACGTGGAAGTCCGCCCGACAGGGCCAGGTGACGTCGCCTGTCCGGTATGAGCCGGAACAACGCCTGCGGTTGATCGAGCGGCCGGGCACCGCGGTCGGTCAGCAGCGCCTCCAGTTCCTCGAACGAGATACAGATGTCCAGTTCGTCCTTCGTTCCATTGGCCCCGGGGACGCCGAAGCCGGAGTAGACGATGTCCGCATCCTCGCGTTCGATACGGCGAATGTGTCTCGCGAGGGCGATCGCCGGCGTCACCACGGGTGCGAGGAACGGCAGAAGTTCGGGCACCCGGGTGCGGCAATAGTTCACGACGACCGGACTCGTCGAACGCAGCCAGGATCGATAGCCGCCATCGTCCCACAAGCGCAGGTACTCGGAGGCGACCAACTCGTCGCCGATCGCTTCGAAGTACACGTTCCCGAAGCCCACTTCGAAGCAGGCGTTGAGGATCTGTTCCGGCGTGGCCGGGAAGAAGAAGACGCTGATCTCGTTGGGGAGGATGAGGAGAGCGCGGCCCGCCTCGAGCGATTCGACACACTGCTCGATGTCGCCCACGACATCGATCGCATCGTGATAACACGAGGGAACGCACAGCCCGCACTCGATGCACGAAGCCGGATCGATGCGGATTTCGTTCCCGGTGACGGCAATAGCCTCAACCGGGCAGACCCGCACGCACGCCAAACACGACGTGCATTTCTCGTTGATCGAGAATCGGAGACTCACGTCCCTCCTGGACCGTTTGGTGACCCCGCCGGGGCCACGCTGACGAGTCGGTACCCCCTCTTACAGCAGTGGGTTGCAGGCTTACAAGAAACATACCCTCGAAGCGCGGGTCGATCGTGGCATTCGGCCAGTACACCTCAAACGTGTCGTAATTCGGAACTGTATAGTCGGCAACGTGTTAGCTGAGACCAATCGCATTGTGCGGCACGTGCGCCGCCTGGAACGCCGCGGTTGCTACGACCCTCCCTGTGGCGTCGAGGCAACGAGTCTGACGAGCCACCACCGCACAGGTTGGCAGAAGTGCAGGCGTGCAAGTAGCTTGTCGAACGACCGTGAAGAGGCGTTGAAATCGGGCCCGGCGTGCGCTCGATCATCCCCGCGGTCCGCCTGCGGTCCTCCCGCTGGCTGTCCAGATGACACCTGTAACGGCGAAGGCGATTCATGGCCACTCAGGAGCGCAGTATCCTCAAGAAGCTCCTCTTTAGAATCGATGGGGCGGCGGACAGCAAGAAGGTCGAATTCAAGAGCGCCGGGGGGCAGGACTGGCAGGCGGAACTCTGTCTGCACTCGGGCACGACTCCCCAATCTCCGCGCCTGCTAGTGATCTTCAGGAACCAAACTCGGCCGCTCGACCGGCATCGCTACACGCAGGTTCCGGCCGGCTATTCCAAGGTTCCTTCCGAGGCGGCGGAACAACTCAGCGAAGACGACCTGCAGAAACTGCTGGCGTCGTCCGTAGAAGTGTGAGGACCGGCATGTCACGAAAGATCTCCGATGGCAATTTTCTCGAGTGGGAAGTCTACGTGTCCGGTGGTCAGCCCGACTCGGTCGAATCGGCCCGGATCTTCTTCTATTGCCTGGATGCGCCGATGAATCCGGCGAGGTTCGTCCGGCACGAGAGCGGCAACGTCGCGCAGGCCGAGGCGGCGTTGCTGGAGATGTCAGACGAGCAGCTCAGGGAGTTGCTCGCCGAAGCGATCGTAAACGAATAAGGACGGTCGCGGATGGCGCGAGAGGGGCGAGAAGGTTCGATCGAGGTTATCACCGGGGTGATGTTCTCGGGCAAATCCGAGGAGCTTCTCCGACGCGTGCGTCGCGCCATGATCGCCCGCAGGGAAGTTCAGGTCTTCAAGTCTCAGCTTGACGACCGATATGGAGGCATTCACCGCATCAGCTCGCACGACGGTCGGGAGATTGAAGCCCGGCCCGTGTCGAATTCACGCGACGTGGCCGAGTTCGTGGATCCCGACACAGAAGTCGTGGCGGTGGACGAGGTCCACTTCATGGACGCTGGAATCGTGGACGTCGCCAATGCCCTGGCCGACCAGGGAGTACGGGTCATCGTGGCGGGCACCGATATGGATTTCCGCGGGCTCCCGTTTGGCCTGGTGGCGCAACTTCTGGCCGTTGCCGAGAAGATCGACAAACTACACGCGATTTGCGTGGTGTGCGGTGACCTGGCGACCCGGAATCAACGCCTGATTAACGGTCGTCCCGCCCCTGCGGAAGGGCCCACCATCCAGGTGGGGGGACTCGAGTCCTACGAGGCCCGATGTCGGGCCCACCACCTCGTCCCCTCGAGTCTCGACGACCAGATGCCGCTGATCTCCGATCGCGAGGGTTAGGACGCCGGCGACGCGAATGCGTGCAGGGCGGTCGCCTTTACCTGTACCCATATGCGCGAGCCCACCTCGAGCGAAAGCTCGTCACCTGCGGCCCGTGTGATCACCGCCACCCAGTGACCGGTTCCCTTCAGGCGCACGCGCAGCAAGCTCCCCGACGAACGAATCTCCGTAACCTCGGCCTGGAAGCGATTCCGAGGACTGGCCGAGATCTCCGTCTTCGAGAGGAACAGGTCCTCCGGGCGATACACCACTCTGACCTGGTCTCCCGCATTTGCGGACCCCGTGGCGGCCAGCTCCGAATCTCCGATTCGTATGGTGAGCAGTCCGTCGTATGACGAGGCCACGAGCGCCCGAAACGAGAGTTCGGCGCCGGTCACGGCCGCGATGAACGGATCGGCGGGGTTCTCGAACAGGTCCTCGGGTTTGCCCGACTGTACCACGCGGCCGTCGCGCAGCACGATCACTCGATCGGCCAGGCTGAAAGCGTCGGCCCGGTCGTGCGTGGCGAGGACGGTGGCGTGCCGCCCATCTCGCGCCACGTGGTCCAGGTCCTCCATGAGCGCGGTTCGCGCCATGGCGTCGAGATTCGAGGCCGGCTCATCGAGGAACAGCACGTCAGGCTGCAACGCCATCGCCCTCGCGATGGCCACTCGTTGTGCTTCGCCGCCGGAAAGGGAACGGGCGTCCCGCTCGAGGAGCCCGTCGATGCCCAGCTGTGCAGCAGCCTCTTCAGCCATCTGGCGCGCGGATTCAGCAGGTTGGCGCCTGAGCCGCAATCCGATTTCGACGTTCTCTCGCACGGTCCCCGCCCACAGGTGTGGACGTTGGAAGACCACCGCACCGTGACGGCGCAGAAGACGGTCCGCATCACGGCCAGACGCTCCGCGAAAGACAACCGATCCCGAATCAGGCTGCTGCAGCATTGCCAGGACACGGAGCAGGGTGGATTTCCCGGCGCCGTTGGGTCCGAGGATAGCCAGCACCTCTCCACCACGTACCTCGACGGCCTCTACATCGAGCAGGAGCCGATCGCCGGCCCGCACTCGAAGGTCCCGGCCCACGACGATGCTCTCAACGGGCATGGCCTGGTGGGAAGTCACGTGAAGACTGGCCTGCGCAGGGCGCGGCCGTGAAAGAACGTAAGGCCGAGATTGATCAGGAAGGCGATCGTCAGGAGCACAGCACCGAGCGCGATGGCGACGCCGAAATTCCCACGCCGGGTCTCGAGCACGATGGCCGTCGTCATCACACGAGTCTCACCGAGCAGATTGCCGCCCACGATCATGACGGCTCCCACCTCGCTGATCACGGCGCCGAAGCCGGCGGCGACCGCTGCTACGAGTGAGGCCCTGGCCTCACGCAGATGCAGGAGGACCGCTTGCCACTGGCTGGCTCCCAGGCCACGCGCCTGCTGGCGGACGTCGGCCGGCACGCCATCAAGAGCAGCCAGCGACACGGCCGCGATGTACGGTCCGGCCAGGATGACCTGGGCGAGAATGATGGCGGATGGTGTGTACAGAAGTCCGAGTGGGCCGCCGGGGCCCGAGCGGGACAACAGCAGGTACACGGCGAGCCCAACGACCACCGGGGGAAAGGCCAGGCCCGTGTTGACCAGGGCCACGACAGGCGTCCGTAGTCTGAAGCGCGACAGGGCGAGGAAGGCCCCCAGCGGAAGTCCGATCAGCGTGGCCAGGAGCAGGGCCGCGCCCGAAATCGACAGCGACCGCAAGACGACCTCCCACACGTAGGTATCGGCCGATGTGAGAAGAGACCAGGCCTCGGCGAACGGATTGATGGTGAGGCGAGAACGACCGCCACTTGTCGAAGTGCGTCGATCGAATGGCACGAGGGTGAACAGGGCTCTACCGTAGCGCGTTTCTCCGTAGACACGAACGATCGCCAGCGCGCGTTCCCCGAGCAGCCAGCTTCGGAAGCGAGCTGCACCGGAGGGGTTGGTTCCGGCCGTCGCCTCCATCACGGAATACAGGTTCTCGAGGGCTGGGCCACCGGACGCCAGTTCGACCATGCCCACCACGTCGGACAACACAGTCAGCGTGGATCTGTCGGTCAGCACGTACGCGCGGCGTTCCGAGGCCAGCATGAGAGTCGCGCCCATTCCCTGGCCGGCTTCCATGTACCAGTCGCCGGCCGGGTCGAGGCCGGCAGCCTCCCAGATCCCCAGCTCCTTCATATGGGTGCCCGAATCATCTCCGCGGGATACGAAAGGAGTGCGGGTCTCGGCGATCGCCCGCAGAGCCGCGGGACCACGGTCCGGGGCTTCGAGTTCCCGAAGACCCGTCGGGTCGCCATCCGGCCCGGCCACGACGAAGTCGTTTCGCATGAAGGTGATGCGGTTTCGGCCGTACCCACCGTTCATGAATTCGAGCTCGGCCGGGGGCGCGTGGACCAGCAGCAGGTCCGCATCGCCGCGTCGACCGAGAGCCAGGGCCTGGCCCGTGCCCACGGAGAGAACGCGGACGTTGAGGTCCGGGTTCTCCTGCTCAAAGGCCGCCACGAGCGTATCCAACAGACCGGTGTCGTAGAGCGAAGTGGTGCTTCCGACGACCACGGTCCCAGTACCCTCACGCCCGCCACAAGCCGACAGGCCGACAGTCAGCCCGAGCAGAGCCGCGCGGGCTGAGCGCCCGATCCTCGTCCGACCCATCATTTGAAGCGTCCTCGTTGAGGTCTGACCGTTTCTCTCAAGGCTCCACGTGTGATATACTTCACGATTGCAGAGAGCGTTGGCCGCCGGGCTCCCGCCCGGCGATTCACCTGCCGCCGGCGCCAGCACCCGTCCCGGAGGAGCGAGCATGGGAATCTACCGCGTCCTGTACTATTCCACCGTCACCGTGGGCAGCGGTGGCCGAATCACGATCCCGCAGGATATGCGAGACGACCTGGACTTGCAGGACGGCGATACGCTCACGGCCCGCATGGAAGGCAGTGAGACGGGTCACAAGCAACTCACGATCTGGAAACAGCGAGAGAGTTGAGCCGATCGGCGATCAGCCGGGCGCCTGTCCGAAGTTGATCGCCATCGTGCCGAACACGAGGTCGATGTGTCCGCAGCGCACGAACCCGTGTCGTTGCATCAGCTCCGTCACTCCCCGCTGCGCGGGGTACTGCCGGAGCGATTCCGGTATATACCGGTACGATTCCACATCTCGGTGCAGTACCCAGCCGGCGATCGATGTGGATACGTCCAGGTACTTGAGATACCAATGGTCCAGCCAGTCGGGCTCCGCTCGTCCGAAATCCAGTGAAACGAAGCGACCGCCCGGTGCCAGGCAGCGCAGTATCTCCCCGATGCACCAGTTCAGATCCGGGAAATTGCGCAGTCCGTAGCCCACGAGTACTCGATCCAGGCTCTCGTCCGGAAAGGGAAGATGCGTGGCGTCGCATTGCGTCCACCGGATGCTCGAGGAGTCCGCCCTCGATTTCCCGGTTGCCATCATCTCCCAGGTCAGGTCGGCCGCGATGACGGTCGCCGAACTGGCACTTTTGGCAGCACCTATGGCGAAATCCCCGGTACCGGCGGCCAGATCGAGCACCACGTTCCCGGGCTGAATTTCCGCCAGATCGAGCGCAAACCGCTTCCAGGCCCGATGCCGACCCAGCGACATGACGTCGTTCGTGAGGTCGTATCGGCCGGCAATTCGGCCGAAAAGCGACCGTACGTACTGTCTTTTCGAGACCGGAGCGTCAATCTGGCTCTGGATGCGGGTGGCGATTCCGTCACTGTTCATGGCGCGAAGGATCACGGCATGGCCCATGCGCTGTCAATGACGGATCGATTGGAACCATGGAACATCGAAACTGTGCGACGAACTCTGGGTAGGAACGCACGTCAGACCAACGAGAGGTTCACCGCGGAGGAGCCATGTCTACCTTGAAATTGTGGAAGACGCGCCGCCTGGTCGGCGCCCCCATCGCCTTCCTCCTGCTCGCCCTTACGGCGACGGCCTGTAGCAACAAGCACGTCACGCGGATTGAACCGGATACGGTCACGGATCTGTCGGGTGCGTGGAATGACACCGATTCACGCTTGGTGGCCAACGCGCTCATCGCGCAGAGCGTCACGGGGCCGTGGCTCGAGCGGTACTTCAACAACAACGGCGGCGACTCACCGGCCGTGATCGTCGGTGATTTCCGGAACCGCACGTCCGAGCACATCGAGGTCACCGTCTTCGTGCGGGACGTCGAGTTCGCGTACATCAACTCAGGCCTGGTGACGGTGGTCGCGAGTTCGGAGGAACGCGAAGAGGTCCGGGGCGAACGTGATGACCAGCAGGACTTCGCGCGCGCCGATACTCGAGCCAGGCTCGGCCAGGAACTCGGCGCCAACTACATCCTCCAGGGCGACCTCTCGTCGATCCAGGACGAAGAGGAGACCACCCGCCTTGGCGTGAAGCGCAAGGAGGCGATCGTCTTCTACCAGGTCGATGCGCGCCTGATCGATCTGCAGACGAACGCCGTCGTGTGGGCGGGACAGCACGAGATCAAGAAGTACATAGAGCGGCAGCCGTTCGGGCTCTGATCGCGCGATTGGGTTCCAGACCGGATCCCGCATGGGCGGGATTCAAATAGGGGAGAGAACCATGAAACGGACGTTCCTGTTGCTGGCCCTCGCGGCCCTCGCGGCCTGCGTGCCGAAGAAGGTGCACGAGGAGCCAATCATGGAGAACGACCAGCGCGTCGGGGATTCCTCGACGGCGGTGGCCGCGGCGA
>CAYWLF010000023.1:15835-17282 GCA_964458875.1 uncultured Gemmatimonadota bacterium | reverse complement strand
TTTTCCGTTTCGCCTCACTCGGTCCGCCGAGTGGGGCGTTTCGCTTTCATACCCCGACCGCACCGGCGCCCCCCCCCATCAACTGGGAATGGGCGCAGCCTCTGTGTCGTCAAAGCAGTGCATGAACGATTGGACGGACGAACTATCCCATACCGAAGGACGGGAACGATGCAACGAATGATGCTAATGCTCGTTGGTTTGCTGGCCCTGACCCTCTGGCCGGCTGACCTCGTAGCGCAACGTCGTGGACCCGGCGGAATGGCAGCGCCAACCGACAGCGTTATAGAGGGTTACAAGTCCCGACTTAACCTTACTGATGAGCAGACAACGGCCATCAGACAGATTCTCGAGGTGCAGAGACAGAAGGGCCAGGAGATGTTCGAAGCGGTCCGCGGACAGGGCCGCGACGCGATGATGGAGATGCGCCCCAAGATGGAGCAGCTGCGGACGGAGACGAACGAGCAGATCGAGGGCGTGCTCGAAGAGGACCAGATCCCGGAATATCGGAAGATCCAGGCTGAGATCCGAGAGCAGCGGCAAAGTCGTCAGCGTCAGCGTCAGCCAGGCGGCTAGCCTCAGCCGTGGGATCTAGACGGTGCTTGTGGGGCCGCCCGTGGCCCCACAGCTTCTTCCGCATGACTGAGCCTGCGCATCCCGTCAATGCGGAATCCTTCAGAGCCGGCATGTGCACCATTATCGGCCTGCCGAACGTCGGGAAATCCACGCTGCTCAATCACCTGATCGGCGAGCGACTCAGTATCGTCACTCACAAGGCACAAACGACGAGACAGCGGCTCCTGGGCATCTACACGGATGAGCATCACCAGGCCATCTTCGTGGACACGCCCGGCCTGCTGGAGCCACGTTACGCTCTGCACGAGTCCATGCAGGCGGAAGTCGCCCGTGCCAGGACCGACGCCGATGTGCTGATGTACGTGGCGGACCTCGGTTGGAAGTCCAGCCTGGAGCATGCGCGGCAGTTCGACGCTCCGCCGGGAATTCCCGCCATCCTCTGCCTGAACAAAGCGGATCGCATTGGAGAGGATGAGTCATCCCGTATCCAAGATTCCCTGACCGAGGGTGCCCACTGGCACGCGACGATCACGACGGTGGCCAGCGCGGCCCGGGGAGTGGATGAGCTGAGGGAGGCGATCCTGGGCCTCCTCCCCATCAGTCCTCCGCTGTATCCGGTGGACGACATTGCGGCCGCCCCGGTCCGATTCTTCGCGGCCGAGTTGATCCGAGAGACCTGCTTCGAGGAGCTGGCCGACGAGGTCCCGTACGCCACCGCGATCGAGATCGAGACCTTCCGAGAGGCGGAAGATCCCGTCTATATCGCGGCCATGATCTATGTCGAGAAGGCGTCCCAGAAGGGGATCGTGATCGGTAGCGGGGGCAGCATGATCAAGACGATAGGCCGCAAGGCCCGAGGCAAGATCGAACACCT
>CAYWLF010000023.1:0-15735 GCA_964458875.1 uncultured Gemmatimonadota bacterium | reverse complement strand
ATCGAGGACGACATCCCCGTCATGCTGATCGATGAAGCCGAGGCTATCTAGCCTCGCCCTGGCGCTACTCTTCGTTCTGAGTCCTGCCTCGTCCAAGGCGCAGGACTCGTCCAACGGTTCGACGTTACGCAGCCAGTCTTCCACGGCCGAGACCGCTCGCTTCCTTCTCGCCCCTATCGGAGCCCGCACCGTGGGCCTCGCCGGAGCTGTCGCCGCCTCCAGGGCTGACGTTGAAGGTGTCCTGTGGAATCCGGCGTCCGCGGCCGGCATCGACCGGCCGACAGCCTATTTCCACGTGGCGAATGACTTCGGCACTTCCAGCCAGGTCCTCGGATTCATGGGGCGCTGGCAATCCGTGCGGGTGGGCCTCGCCTACTACCATTTCGGGCTGGGATCGATCGACGCGCGCGACGAGTCGAACCAGGATCTGGGCTCCATATCCCTGGACGATGACGCGTTGATCCTGACCGGTGGCTACGGATTGTCCGCTGCCGTGGACCTGGGCGTGAGCTACAAGCTCGTCCGCCTTTCGTCAGCGTGCTCCGGTGATTGCGCCTCCTTCGATGGCAAGAGTGTCGGGCACGCCTTTGACATAGGGGCTACGGCAGACATCGCAGCGGCCCGAGGGCTTTCTGTCGGAGCCGTGCTGAGGAATCTCGGGCCCGGGATTCGATTCAATGGAGCAAGCACCACCGATCCCATGCCGACCAGATTCCGGCTCGGGGCCGCTCTCGATGCCACGCGGGCTTTTCTCTCCGGAGAAGAACGATTCGGCATCGTGCTGCAGGCCGATCTGGAACAGACCGTTACGGAGTTCGACGACCTGGAGGCGCACCTTGGACTGGAGGCTTCGCTGAGAGGCATCCTGTACGTAAGGGGAGGCTACGCCTGGACCGCAGCTGGCAGGCGCGGCCCAGCCCTGGGGATCGGTCTTCGCTATGATCGCCTTGTCGTGGACCTGGGGCGTGCGTTCAACGACTTCTCGGACTTCGACTCGGACTCGCCGTTCCAGCTATCTCTCTCTTTCGGATTCTAATCCGGCAGGACACGGGCGCCAGATATGAATGACGTTCCCAGCCGCGCCGACATCGTTCGAGCCCTCGAGCAAACCCGGCGCGGACCGCTGACCGCCCGTGATCTGGCTCGCCAGCTTCATGTCGACAGAGAGGCCTACCGGGGCTTCCGGCGCCGCCTCAAAGCCATGGAGAGGGACGGAGAGGTCTTCCGTCAGCGCAAGGGTCGATATGCGCTACCTGGCAGCTTCGAGATCGTGACCGGGCTGGTCGATGTGACCCGGGCCGGCGACGGCTTCGTGATCCCGGATGCAGCGGGCGCAGAGGATGTGTTCGTGCCTCGCCGACACCTGGGTTCCGCAGTCGATGGCGATCGGGTGGCGGTTCGCGTAGAGCGTCAGCTTCCCGGCCGCAACCCGGAGGGACGGCTGGTGAGGGTCCTGGAGCGAGCGTGGGGTCAGGTCGTAGGCGTGTATCACCACCGTCGCGGATACGGATCGGTGGTTCCCCAGGAACCGCCCCTTCCCGCAGATATCTTCGTTCCTCCGGCCGTCCGCGCCGACGCGTCCGAGGGTGACATCGTATTGGTCAGGATCGATGAGTGGGGCAAGGACGAGCTTCGACCCGTGGGCGCCATAGAGTCGGTGCTGGGCCGTCCGGGCGACCCGGGCATCGATGTTCTGTCCATCATTCTCGGTCAGCAACTGCCGGTTGAGTTCCCGCCGCCGGTCCTGCGCGAGGCGGAGAAGATCGCGCGCCGGGGTGTGCGGCCCGAGGACCTGGAGAGCCGAGAGGACTTCCGCGACACGCTTTGCTTTACCATCGATCCAGGAGACGCCAGGGATCACGACGATGCCCTGTCCGTTCGGCGCACGCCGACAGGCCTCGAGATCGGAATTCACATCGCCGACGTGTCCTGGTATGTCAAAGAGGGAAGCGGCCTCGATAGGGAAGCGCTCGAACGAGGCACCAGTGTCTACCTCGTGGATCGCGTGATCCCGATGCTCCCCGAAGCGCTGTCGTCGGATCTGTGCTCTCTCGTCCCGGGCGAAGATCGCCTGACCCTGTCGGTGGTCCTAGAATTCGACGAGCGCCTGGAGTTGCGCGAGCGACGGTTCGTGCGTGGAGTCATCCAGAGCACCCACCGTCTGGCGTACGAAGAGGCGCAGGATTTGCTCGACGGCGTGGCGCCGGAGGACGGGGATCCCGCCCCAGTCCTGGCGGCACTGCGGGACCTGTCGCTGGTCGCGGCGAAGCTACGAAAGGGCCGACAGCAGGCCGGGGCCGTCGACTTTGCCATCCCGGAGGCGACGGTCATCCTTGATGATGACGGGGAACCGCTTGAAATACGAGCGCGTGAGCGACTGGAAGCGCATCGTATCATCGAAGACTTGATGATCCTTGCGAACGAGACGGTTGCCAGTCTCGGGATATCCGAGGATCTGCCCATGATTTACCGTATCCACGAGGATCCCGACCCCGATCGCATCGAAAAGCTCCGGGAGCTTGCGGGCTTCTTCGGCTACTCACTGCCCCGGGGAGAGGTTCGCCCGACCGACCTATCCCGGCTGCTGGACGAAGCCCGCGACAAACCCCACGAGTACTTGATTTCGCGGGTCACGCTGCGGTCGATGAAGCGGGCGCGATACGCGACCGACAACGTCGGACACTTCGGCCTGGCGTCGGAGGCCTATGCCCACTTCACGTCTCCGATTCGACGCTACCCTGATCTAATCGTCCATAGGGCTCTGGTGCGGTGGCTCAGAGGCTCGCCCGCGCGACAACCTGAGGCTCTGAAAGAAGTGGCTCGGCATTCGTCCGATAGGGAAAGACGCGCCCAGGAGGCGGAGCGGGAATCCGTCGAGGCCAAGACGATCCGGTTCATGCAGCGCCACGTCGGGGACGAGTTCGAGGGCACCATCGGGGGAGTCACCAGCTTCGGTCTATTCGTGGTTCTCGACGGCGTACTTGTCGAGGGCCTGGTACGCCTCGGCTCCCTCGTAGACGACTACTATACGTATGACGCCGACGCTCACGCCGTCACCGGTCGACGAACCCGAAACAGATACCGCTTGGGCGACCGGGTCTCGGTCCAAGTCATGCGGGTCGACGCGGAGAGCCGGACCATAGACCTCGAACTGGTCGACGATCCCGCTTGACCCGGGGAATCACCACAGCTAGACTCGCCCGAGACGGGGCTTTCCGCTACGTGCGGGAACCCCGTCTTGGCACAACGGGCGCTTTGTCGCGAGCCCGAACACCCATGGTGGGCAGGGAGAGTATCGAATGGCGGTATCCGACGCGAAGATCGGCCTGATCAACGAACTGCGGGAGCGGCTGGACGACCTACGGAGGTTTCTTTGACCTCGAGTCCAAGGAAGCTGAGTTGGGTGATCTCGAACAGCGCATGGCCAGCCCGGGTTTCTGGGACCTCAAGGAAGCGGCCCGAGAGGTAATAGACCGTGCGAACAACCTCAAAGGGTGGACAGAGCCCTGGAATTCCCTGGCGCGGAGAGTCGGGGAGCTGACGGAACTCGCTGATCTCCTCGCAGATGCCGACGACGAGGAACTGGCCGGCGAGCTGGATCGCGAGACGGCGAGCGTGCAGGAGGGGCTGGCCGAACTCGAACTGAAGAACATGCTCCGCGGTCCTGACGCCCACCGGTCGGCCCTGCTCAGCGTTCACCCAGGAGCCGGTGGTACCGAATCGCAGGACTGGGCCGAGATGCTCCTGCGAATGTACTCCAGGTACGCCGAACGACGTGGCTATGCGGTCCAAGTGCTCGAACTCCAGCCCGGTGAAGAAGCCGGGATCAAGTCCGCGACGCTCGAGATATTGGGTGATCACGCCTTCGGGTACCTGGGGGCGGAAACGGGTGTGCACCGGCTCGTCCGAATCTCACCGTTCGACGCCCAGGGGCGCAGGCACACGTCCTTCGCGTCGGTCTTCGTATATCCCGAAGTGGACGATGACGTCGAGATCGAAATCGACGAGTCGGACCTGCGTGTGGACACCTATCGGGCATCGGGCGCTGGCGGCCAACACGTCAACAAGACCGATTCGGCCGTACGCATCACGCATGAACCCACGGGTGTCGTGGTGTCCTGTCAGCAGGAACGCAGCCAGCACAAGAACCGAGCTAAGGCCATGAAGATGCTCCAGGCGGCGTTGTACCAGCGGGCCATGGAGGAAAAGGAAGCCGAGAAGCAGGCCCTCGAGGACTCCAAGTCAGATATCGCGTGGGGCAACCAGATTCGCTCCTACGTGCTGCAACCGTACACCATGGTCAAGGACCATCGGACCAACCTGGAGGTTGGGAATGCAGACGGAGTGCTCGACGGCGATATTCATCGTTTCATCGAGGCCTTTCTGCGCAGGAAAGGGGTGGCCTGATCGTGAGTTCCAAGGACTCCTCCGGTCAGCGCGACGGCCTGCCGATCCGCGAGTGGTACGCGGCGGCCGACCGGCCGAAGCCTATCAGAGACCGATTCGCAAAGCTGGAGAAACTGCGCGACCTGGGCGTGCCGGCCTACTCGTACTCCTTCGATGCTACCGACGATCTCACGTCAGCGCTGACGCGATACGAGGAAGATGTGGAAGGAATCCGGGTTCGAGTCGCGGGTCGCCTCGAGTCGCTCCGAGACATGGGGAAGAGCGCTTTCGCTCACCTCGGCGACCGGTCGGGAAGACTCCAGGTCTACTTTCGCCGGGACGACCTGAGCGAGCTCGACCGTGAGGTCGGAAAGCTGCTCGACCTGGGCGACTGGATCGGCGTGGAAGGTGAGCTGTTCCGCACCCGAACGGGCGAAGTAACCGTCCGGGTCGCCAGTCTCGAGTTGCTGTCCAAGTCCATGCGCCCCCTGCCTCTGGGCAAAACCGAGATCACGGACGATGGTGAATCGGTGGTCTACAGCGGATTCGCCGATGTCGAGACCCGGTATCGGCAGCGCTATGCGGACCTTGCGGTAAACCCGGATGTGCGAGCCGTATTCATGACGCGGGCACGGATCGTGTCAGCCCTGCGAGCCAAGCTGGATGCGGAGGGCTACCTGGAGGTCGAGACGCCGGTGCTCCAGCCGCTGTACGGTGGCGCTTTCGCCCGCCCGTTCACCACCCATCATCACTCGCTGGACCGGACGCTCTTTCTTCGGATCGCCGATGAGCTGTATCTGAAACGGTTGATCGTGGGACAGCTTGATCGGGTATACGAGATCTCCAAGAACTTCAGGAACGAGGGCATCGATCGAACGCACAACCCCGAGTTCACGATGCTCGAGCTGTACCGGGCCTACGCCGACTACCAGACCATGATGGATACTGCGGAAGAGCTGGTGACCGAAGCCGCAATGGCCGTAGCCGGGCGTCTGGAAATCGTTTATGACGGTCATGCGGTTGACCTGTCGCGCCCCTGGAAGCGGATTCCATTCTTTGAGGCGATCGAGAACTTCGCCGGGCTCGATGCGAGGTCGGCTGACACGGAGGAGCTCCGACGCCGGGTGCGAGAGGCGGGGCGGAGCGACGTCGACACGCTCAGTCGGACCAAGTTGCTCGACGTCATCTTCTCCGAGTGGGTGGAGCCCGAACTGGTCGATCCGACGATCGTCTTCGACTATCCGATAGAGATGAGTCCGCTCGCCAAACCCAAGCGGGGGGATCCCGAGCTCGCGGAGCGATTCGAGGTCATCGTCGCGGGAACGGAACTGGTGAACGCGTTCAGCGAGTTGAATGACCCTATCGATCAATGGGAGCGGTTTGCCGACCAGGTCGCGCAGCGGGCCGCCGGGGATGAGGAGGCGCAGGCGCTGGATGAGGACTACGTGAGGGCACTGGAGTATGGGCTGCCCCCCACCGGGGGTCTTGGCCTTGGGGTCGATCGGCTCGTGATGCTCCTGACGGACCGTTCCACGATCCGGGAAGTGATTCTGTACCCAGTCATGAGGGACGATGAGTCAGATTGAGGGCACGGGGCGCACCCGCCGAACGGACCGCGCTCTGCACTGGTTCGTCGCGCAGCGCTATCTGTCGAGTCGCCGGGGCAGGGGATTCCTGTCGCTGATCACGTTGATCGCTATCGGCGGCGTCTCGGTAGGCGTGATGGCGCTGATCGTGGTTATCGGAGTCATGTCGGGTCTACAGACGGACCTGCGCGAGAAGATCCTCGGGGCCAACTCGCATGGCATGGTGCTCGAGATCGGCGAAGCCGTCCGGATGGAGAGTTGGGAATCGGTGCTCCGCCGGGTGACCGAGGATCCGGACGTGACGGGCGCAGCGCCCTTCATTTACACCGAAGTAGGTCTCAACGTACCGGGAGGCAGCTACTCGGAAGGAGCCGTCCTCCGCGGCCTGGCCGACGATTCCGTTTCCCTGTCGGTGACGGAAGTGGACGAGCATCTCACCAGCGGGACGATGCCGTTCGGAGAGACGGAGTCCGGTCGTCCGGGAATCGTCCTGGGAACGACTCTCGCCAACCGCCTGAACCTGTATCCAGGGAAAACGGTCACCGTCGTGTCGTTTCAGGGCGCCGAGCTGACCCCAACCGGCATCCAGCCGCAGCTCCGTCTGTACGAAGTCACCGGCCTCTTCGAGACGGGCCTGTATCAGTACGACACGAAATTCGCGTATGTGGCGCTGGAGTCTGCCCAGAGCCTGCTTCGCATGGGGAGAGCGGTCACGGGAGTTGAGTTCAACGTACGGGACCCGTGGCACAGCGGCGCTGTGGCGACCAGGATCAGGGACTCGCTCGGTTTCCCCTACTCGGTAGACGATTGGCAGCGACAGAATGCCAGCCTCTTCTCCGCGCTCAAGCTGGAGAAGTTCGCTATGGGCATCATCCTCCTCCTGATCGTCCTCGTGGCTTCATTCAACATCGTGTCGACCCTGATCATGGTCGTCACGGACAAGGTGCGGGAGATCGGGATCATGCGCGCCATGGGGCTGACGGCAGCCGATATCACGCGGATATTCATCCTCCAGGGCGTGGTAATCGGACTCGTGGGCACGACGGTGGGGACCGGCCTCGGGTTGACGCTGTCCTGGTTGCTGGATCGATACCAGTTCATCACGCTGCCGGGGGACGTCTACTTTATCGACCATCTTCCGGTCGACACCAACCTGGTCGATGTCGGGTTTATCGTGCTCGCGTCATTGTCCATCGCGTTTCTAGCCACGATCTATCCGGCAAGGCGGGCCGCCGACTACACTCCGGTGGAGGCGATCCGCCATGAGTGATGCCATGAGCGCGGCTGCGCCTTCCGCCGTCGAGTCCATCGCCGTCGAACGGAACTTCGACGGGGCGGATGGCAACTTGATCAGGGTCCTCAGGGGCGTAGACCTGCGGCTCGGGCGGGGAGAGACCGTCTCGATCGTAGGACCGAGCGGATCGGGGAAATCCACCTTGCTTCACATCCTGGGGGGGCTCGACCTTCCGACATCGGGACGCATCACGTTGGGGGGCAGAGACGTCGCCAATCTTGACGATGTGCAGCTCGCCGGGGTTCGAAATCGCTACGTGGGTTTCGTGTTTCAGTTTCACCACCTGCTCAGGGATTTCACGGCGCTCGAGAACGTCATGATGCCTCAGTTGATCGCGGGAGCGTCCGGGGAAGCCGCACGCCGTCGCGCGCTGGATCTCCTCGACCAGGTCGGTCTCGCCGATCGCGCAGGTCACGTCCCGGCAAAGTTGTCGGGCGGGGAGCAGCAGCGGGTGGCGACGGCACGGGCTCTGGCCAACGAGCCTCCGGTTCTGTTGGCCGACGAACCCTCGGGCAATCTGGACCTTGAGACGAGCGAGATCCTGCACGACGTGCTGTTCGACCTCGTCCGAGATCACGGGACCGCAATGGTGGTCGTGACGCACAATTCTGCCTTGGCCGCCCGGACCGATCGGATCTTGAGACTCGCATCCGGCGTTCTGGTGACGGACTCGAGCGGCGAGGATCCAAGAGGGGCGGACTGAGCGACGAATGCTCTGTGACGATTGTAGGGATAAGGAAGCCGAGGTCCACCTGACTTCGATCGAAGCCGACGAGATGCGGTCGCTTCACCTGTGCGTGAGTTGCGCCGCCGGGCGCGGAATCTCTGCCGAGGACACGAAGACGGACACGGAGGCGACTCCTCCGCTCGTGGACTTCCTGGCTCAACTGGGTGCTTCGGGCCCCAGGACGCCGGTACCAGATTCCAGTGAACCCTGTCCGTTCTGCGGGACGTCCGCAACCGACTTCCGCAAGGCCGGGAGGGTCGGATGCTCGCAATGCTACGTTCATTTCGAGAACCAGCTGCGGAGTCTTCTGCGCCGGATCCACGGATCGTCACATCACGCCGGGAAGTTGTACCTCAGCCAGGCATCGGACATCACGGATCGTCTCGGTCAGATTTCCTCGATGCGACGACGGATGAAGCGAGCGATCGAGACAGAGGATTTCGAGGCGGCGGCGGAACTTCGTGACCGCATCCACGAGATGGAAGTCCAGGAATGATCCAGAGCGGCGTGGCAGTGGCGGATCGTGGACTGGATTGGATCCGTGGAGGCGGGGAAGCCGAGATTGTGCTGTCGTCTCGGGTCCGGGTCGCGCGTAACCTGCAGGGATTCCCCTTCCCGGGGCGGGCCGGAGCTGAAGAGCGAGCGGACGTGGTCGAGAGAATCCGAGCCGCGGCCGATCGGGCGAAGTCGCTCGATGGCGGCTACTTCTGGGATGTCGACTCGTTGGATCCGGTGGACCGGGAGATTCTGGTCGAACGGCACCTCATCAGCCGAGACCTGCTCGCCGACCGCACGGGGCCGTCGAGCGCGGCACTTGCCCTGGCCAGCGACACCTCGTGCGGCGTCATGGTCAACGAGGAGGACCATCTTCGGCTGCAGGCCCTGGCCGGGGGACTGGCTCTCGATTCGGCCTGGCGCCAGGTGGACCGGTTGGACGAGGAAATCGGGGCGCTCCTTCCGCTTGCGTTTCATCACCAGTTCGGTTTTCTGACGGCGTGCCCCACCAACGTTGGAACCGGCTTGCGGGCGTCCGTGCTGATCCATCTTCCAGGCCTCGTCCTCACGAAGGAAATCTCCAAGGTGCTCGAGGGTATCTCCCAGGTCGGACTGACGTATCGAGGCCTGTACGGAGAGGGATCCGAGGTGGTCGGGAACTTCTTCCAGGTCTCCAACCAGACCACGTTGGGCAAGACTGAAGAAGACCTGATCGATCACCTGGAAAGAGTGACGTGCAAGGTCATCGAGTACGAACGCGGAGCCCGGAGCGTTCTCCTGACGGAGGCGCCTTCTGTTCTCGAGGACAAGGTGTGGCGAGCGTATGGGATTCTCCGAACGGCGCGCAGCCTCGGTCTTGGGGAGATGATGAACCTCCTCTCGGGTGTCCGACTGGGCGTGTCTCTGAAACTATTGAAATCACCACGGGTAGAGACGCTGAACGAGGTCCTGGTGCGCGGACAACTCGCGCATCTCGAGCTCGCGGCGGGAGCTAGCCTGGGCGAGCAGGAGGCAGATCTCTGTCGCGCCACGTACGTTCGGGATAAGCTAGCCACAGACGAGCGGGACGCAGGGCAAGCGCCCGCAGACGGATCCAGCGATACGACGGCGGCAGACAGTCCGCCCTCGGGGGGTTGATGAACTACAACTTCACCGACCGTGTGAGAAAAGTGCTGGCCATGGCGCGAGAGGAAGCGGTGCGTCTGCAGCACGACTACGTGGGCACCGAGCACATCCTTCTCGGCTTGATCCGCGAGGGTGACGGAGTGGCGGCGGAGGTGTTGCGCAGCCTGGCCGCGGACCTCGACGAGCTTCTCAGGCTCGTGGAAGAAAACGTCCGGCCAGGAAAAGCGTCCGCGTCCATCGGAGAGCTCCCTTATACCACGCGGGCAAAGAAGGTGCTCGAGTATGCGATGGCGGAAGCTCGCGAGCTGAATCACAGCTACGTGGGCACCGAACACCTGCTCCTCGGCCTGTTGCGAGAGGAAAAGGGTTTGGCGGCCAAGGTCCTGGGGGAACTCGGAATCGGCCTCGAAGAGGCACGAGCCGAGATGCTGAAGCTCCTCGGAACCGAAGGGGCCGTGGCCGAGCCGGGAAGCGTTCCCGCAGCCGCGGCACCGCGAGGAGAGTCCAAGTCGAAGACCCCGGCGCTGGACCACTTCTGCAGGGACCTGACCGAGCTGGCGCATGAGGGAGCACTCGATCCGACCATCGGGCGGCACGCCGAGATCGAGCGGGTCATGGAAGTGCTCTCGAGACGCAAGAAGAACAATCCGGTCCTGATTGGGGAGCCCGGGGTCGGTAAGACAGCTATCGTCGAGGGACTCGCCCAGAAGATCGATCGAGGTGACATACCGGACAGCCTGAAGGACCATCGCGTCCTGGCACTCGACATGGCAGCCGTGATCGCCGGAACCAAGTACCGAGGCCAGTTCGAGGAGCGGCTCAAGGCGATCGTGAACGAGATCTCGGCGAACGAGGGCGTCATTCTGTTCATCGATGAGTTGCACACTCTCGTGGGCGCCGGTGCTGCTGAGGGAGCCATTGACGCTTCCAACATGCTCAAGCCCGCCCTGGCGCGCGGCGAGTTGCAGTGTGTGGGTGCATCGACCCTCAACGAGTATCGCAAGCATATCGAGAAGGACGGAGCTCTCGAGCGACGCTTTCAAACAGTGATCGTCGAGGCGCCCTCAGTCGAAGAGACGCTCGAGATCCTCAAGGGCCTGCGAAAGCACTACGAGGACCATCACAACGTGAATGTGCCCGATACGTCGCTCGAGGCCGCCGCCAAGTTGTCGGATCGGTACATCACGGATCGGTTTCTCCCGGACAAGGCGATCGATGTGATCGATGAGGCGGGAGCGCGTTCCAGACTCGGGGCTCAGGTTCCCCCGCCCGAGGTCCAGAAGCTCCAGGATGAGATGGATGAGCTGTCAGGGACCAAGGACGAGGCGATTCGTGACCAGGACTTCGAACGTGCGGCCATGCTGCGTGACCGAGAGAAGGAGCTTCTCTCAGAGATCCGGCGCACCAAGGAAGAATGGGGGAAGCAGCAGAGAGAGACCCGTCCAATCGTGACCGAGGATGAGATTGCCTTCATCGTCTCACGCTGGACGGGCATCCCGGTCAGCAGGCTGCGCGAGGAAGAGACGAAGCGCCTCCTGAGGATGGAAGAAGAGTTGCACGAGAGCGTGGTCGGCCAGCACGAAGCGATCGAGGCGATCAGCCGGGCCATACGTCGCACGCGAGCCGGCCTCAAGGATCCCGATCGCCCGATCGGCAGTTTCGTATTCTGCGGACCCACCGGGGTCGGGAAGACGGAGCTGGCCCGGCAGCTCGCGCGGTTCCTGTTCGCCGACGACCAGGCGCTGATTCGGGTAGACATGTCCGAGTACATGGAGAAGTTCTCGGTGAGTCGGCTGATAGGGGCACCGCCGGGCTACGTGGGCTATGAGGACAGCGGGGCTCTCACGAAGGCGGTCCGGCAGCGTCCCTACGCGGTCGTCCTGCTCGACGAGATCGAGAAGGCGCATCCAGACGTTTTCAATATCCTTCTGCAGGTGCTCGATGAGGGCCGACTCACGGACAACTATGGCCGGGTGATCGACTTCAAGAACACGGTGCTCATCATGACATCCAATGTCGGGGCCAGAGAAATCGCCTCGTCATCGAACCTCGGATTCGAGACCGGCGAATCGGAGATCCAGTACGACAGAATGGCTCAGAAGGTCAGGGATGAAGTAGATAGGACCTTCACCCCCGAATTCCTCAATCGCCTGGACGAGGTGATCGTCTTCCATCCGCTTTCGAAGGAACAGATCGGCGAGATCGTTCACATCATGTTGCGTGAGGTTCAACGGCGTCTGGCGGACGAAGAACTGACCCTGAGCACATCGGAGGAGGCCGTAGACTTCCTGGTGGACCGCGGATACGATACGAAGTTTGGTGCGCGTCCCTTGAAGAGGACGATCCAGAGGCACATCGAGGACGCGCTTTCTGAGAGAATCCTGATGGCCGAGTTCGCGCCGGGAGACGAGATCGTCGTGGAGCTGGCGAAGGACTCAGAATCCCTGGTCTTCCGGACGGCATCGCATACATCCGCCAAGTGAATTATAGCCGACTCGTAGTTGGGCTGGTGGCCCTCGCCGCGCTTTCCACGGCGAGGGTCGCTCCATTGTTGGGGCAGGAAGAGCCCCTCTCCGTCACCGTCGACAGCATCGTCGTACGGGGACACTCCCGCTATTCCGCCGAGGGAATTCAGCGCCTCGCCCAGATCCGGGTGGGCGAAGTCGTAAACGGCCCCGCCATCCAGGAGGCCATCCAGCGGCTGTTCGCGACCGGTGAGTTCTCAGACGTGCAGATCCGCGTCACGCCGTACGCCCCTGCGGTCTTCTATATCGATGTGGTCGAGCGGCCGGTCGTGGGATCGTACCGATTCGAGGGCCTGAAGCACGCCAGTGACGGCACGATCTCTGACACCGTCGGACTGATCGGAGGAGGTGCACTCGACCCGTCCAAGGTGGTTCGCGCGCAGGCGATGATCCTCAAGCTGTTGGGCCAGGAGGGCTTTCCCCAAGCAAGCGTCGATACGGCCCTCGCTCCGGACCCACGCGGATTGGACCAGTTGGAACTGACCTTCCGCGTGCGAGAGGGTCCCCGGCTGGCCCTCGCCAGGGTCGAGATCGTGGGCAACGAGGCGCTCACCGATTCCGAGATTCGGGGATCGATGACCACGGTCGAAGAAGGGTTCTTCTGGTTCGAGCATGGTGAACTGCACCGTGAGGATTTCAGGGCTGACCTGACCGAGCGCATCCCCGGATTATACGGCGAGCACGGGTACATCGATCTGGAGGTCCTGGGCGACACGATCGTCGTGGACACTCTCACGGGGAAGGGGCGGATCGAGGTGCGGATCCGGGAAGGTCCGCAGTACCTGGTAAAGTCGTTCGACATCGAGGGCAATCGTCGCTTCCCGGCCTCCCAGTTGGGCGAATACTACCCTGCCGTTCGGGATGGAGACCTGGACGCAGCGAGGTTGGAAGCGGGTAACTATCCCCCCTTCGACGAGACGGCGTTCGAGAAAGCCGCGCTGGACATCGCCGACCTGTATCGAGATGCGGGCTACCTTCAGGTCCAGGTCATGCCCGATGTCGTCCGCAACCTGCCGGAGACCGCGGACGCCAATCCCACGGTTTCCGTGAGCTTGAGGATTGTCGAACGGAACCCCGCGTACATTCGGACGGTCTCGATCGTAGGCAACGACTACACGCACGACCGCGTAATCCGGAAGATCCTCCTGACGCTCCCGGGAGACATCTACTCGCAACAGCGTTTGATCCAGAGCGTGAGAAACATCCAGTCACTCGGGTTCTTCGAGACACTGCCGCCGGATGAGGCCATCCAGATCAGTCCGCGGGACGACGGAGACATCGACATCGTCTATCGGGTCAGGGAGAAGCAGACCGGCAACGTCAACTTCGGGATATCCGCAGCCGCCGCGACAGGACTGGCCGGATTCATCGGCTATGACCAACCCAATCTCTTCGGCCAGGCCAAGATCGGGCACTTCCGCTGGCTCTTCGGCGCGCGCACGCAGGATATTGAACTCAGCTACACGGACCCTGAGCTGTTTGGCACCCGATACAGCGGGACGGTCGGCGTCCAGAGTTCTCGCGATCAATTTCAGACGTACGATCTCGGTACGCGGCGCAAGACGGGGGGATTCCTGGAGTTCGGCATTCCCCTGTTCCCGTTCCAGGTTCGTTCCATTCGCCTGTTCCTCGGGTACTCCTTGTTCCGGGAGGACGTGAGCGACCTGGACGCCTTCGGGCTGGGACCGGAGTCACAGGGGCTGATCACCAATGGAACGCGCAGTACGATCTCGGCTCGCATCGTCCGAGATACGCGGGAGGGTGGGCTGTTCCCGACCGGCGGTAACAGGAACCAGCTCGCCTACCGCAAGACCGGAGGCTGGCTGGGAGGAGATGGCGACTACGACAAGTGGGACTTCGACAGCGAGTGGTTCTCACGCATCGCGCAAATCGGCGGCGGCCCCGGGAAAGTCCCGATAGAGGTGGTGGCCAGTCTGAACTTCAAGGCGGGGCTGGTTTTTGGCAACAATCCGTTCTATGTGGAGCGGTTCTTCGTCGGCGGCACACAGGTGGGGCAGCGGGTTCGCGGCTACGAGGAGGCGACGATCACTCCCTTTGGACATGTGCCGAGGAACGCGCCCGTCAACAGCCTGGCTCGCGTTGGCGAGTCCTACTTCACCACCTCGGCGGCTCTCGGCATCAAGCTGACGGACAACATCTTTGCCAGTACTTTCGTTGACGCCGGGAACCTCTGGGAAAACGCGGCCGAGTTCAATCCGACGGACCTCTTGGTCGGCGCCGGAGTAGGGTTGAGCCTGGTGACGCCGTTTGGTCCCGTGGGCCTGGATTACGCCTACGGTTTCGACCGAAGGGACGTGCTGGGAAGGCCGGATCCGGGCTGGCAGTTGCATTTCCGATTCGGTCAGTTGTTCTGAGTCGGAAGACGGCCGAGAATACAGACATCAAATTGACCGGAAGGAGAAGCACGATATGGCTCTGACACGTTGGTTCGCCCTCGCAGGGATCGCACTTGCGTTTGGCGCGCAGAACGCGCAGGCGCAGGGGAATCCTGCCGCAGGTACGCCGGTTGTGTACGTCCGTGGACAGGTAATCCTGCAGGCTGCACCCGGTGCGGCGGAAGCGGCGCGCACTTTCGAGCGAGAGCTGGCGGACATGCGCACGCAGCTCCAGGAGCAGGCCGCCGTCGTCGACTCGATGCTACAGGACTATCAGCGGCAGGAAGTTCTCCTGAGCCCCCAGGCCAAGGACCAGAAGCAGCAGGAGATCTTGAATCTCCGGAACCAGTTGCAGCAACGGCAGGGGGAGATGGACACCGAGGCCCAACAGCGACAACAGGAACTCCTTGGTCCGATCCTCGAGCAGGTCGGTGCCATAATCGAGACGCTTCGATCGGAGAACAACTACTCGATCGTGCTCGACGCCTCGAAGGAGGGGCTGGTCGCAGCGGACACCACCCTCGACATTACGGACACCGTCCTGTCGAGACTTGGCGTTGAGCCGCCTCCTCCCGCGCCAGCAGGCGGAGCGACTCCGTAGCAGGAGTGTCGGAACACCGGACTGCGGGGAGGTGAGGCGTCCCCTCCCGCAGTTTCGTCTCGAGCCTCGCGTGCCCCCGGGAAGGGGGAACAGCGCGGGAAAGCCAAATGACTGCATATACGGTGCGACAGATAGCGGAGCTCGTGGCCGGTGAGGTCGAGGGAGACGCGTCCCGGCGGGTCGAGGGCGTGGCATCCGTGGACAGAGCAGGTCCCACGGATGTGACCTTCGTCGTAAGTGAGCGGCATGCTCAACGATTGGGACCTCGGTCCGTCGGAGCGTGCCTGATCTCTCCAGACATGGAGCTCGAGGCAAACGGCACGGCCTACATTCGGGTCGAGAGTCCCGAACTCGCCTTCAGCCAGCTGCTCGGGGTTTTCCATCCGGAGCATCGTCCCGACCCGGGGGTCCACCCGACGGCAATCGTCGGCCGGGGCACGCGAATCGGCCCCGGGGCATCGATCGGTCCCTACGTGACGATCGGCGAGGACACGGTGATCGGCGGCGGTACGCAAGTGGGTCCGCACACGCATATCGAAGACGACGTGGTCATCGGTCAGAATTGCCGTATTGGGGCTGGCTGCACGATTCTACACGACA
>CAYWLF010000022.1:0-18134 GCA_964458875.1 uncultured Gemmatimonadota bacterium | reverse complement strand
GCGCTTCGGGACTTCCTGTCCCGTCACAATATGCGGAAACGCGGCCGCCAAAACCTCCGCGACCCTGGTCTCGTATAGAATGGCATGCGAAGATCGGATCCCGGTGGAGTGGGCCGGGAAGAGACTCAACACGAGGAGGTCGATGTGACGGATGAGAACAAGGACGCCGAGGCACAGCCTGAGGCTGAAGTGGACGGTGTCGAGGTCGAAGTGGAAGTCGAAGCCGAAGAAGTGAAGGAAGACGCCGAAGAGGAGACGACGGAACACGAGGAATACTCGGTCTGCGGGGAAGACCTCCTGAGCCGGGTCAAGGAGCTCGTGCGCGAAGGAAACATCCGTCGCATCACGATCCGGTCAGATGAAGGGAACACGCTGATCGAGATCCCTCTGGCCATCGGAGTGGTCGGTGCGATGCTGCTGCCCGTCTGGGCGGCGATCGGCGCGATCGCGGCGCTGGTGACCAACTGCACCATCGCGGTCGAGCGCCGGGAGGACTGAACCTCCCGGCCTCGGCCCCGGCGTAAGAAGCGTCCGCTAAGGGGTTTCGAAAGCGATAGGAAGATCCGTCCAGGCCGCGACACGGCGGTCGCGGCTCATGGCCGGCTTGAATCGCATCACCGCGACGGTCGCCAGCACGGCAGCGTCGAGTTGAGGATCGCCGCTCGATTCCGCGAGCAGTGAATCGGCGGCGCGGCCGGTCTCATCGACGCGCACGCGAACCACGACCCTCCCCTCTCGACGCTCGTTGGGGCGGTACTGCTGGAGCAACCGCTCCGACACCTCATCCCAATTCTGCAGGAGCGGAGGAATCTCCGACACGGCCAGCACGTCGCTGTCTTTTTCGACCAGTACCATGGTGAAGCGGGGCGCGGCCGGGGCCGGTCGGTCTCCGAGCGGGTCCGCGGACAGCGTGGTCACACGCAGAGGGTCTGACACCGTCGTGGGTTCGTCCGCCGAGTTGACCGGGTTCGCACGCGGGATGCCGCGAGAGAATCCGGCGGCCTGGCCCTGGCTGCGACACCGACCGATCTCTCCCAGGACAGGATCGCCGTGGGGCAACGCGAGGAGGTCACGGCGGTCACGTTCAGTGGGGCGGAAGCTGACGCAGTTCATCCTGACGATCTGAACCACTTCGTCCGTCGTATAGTCCCCCGTGGCAAGCATCCTGACGAGGTCGGCCTTCAGCAGGGGGCCGGTGGCCTCGTCTGCCTCCTGACCACCCACAGGGGATGCGACCATGGCAAGACTCCACACGAGGACGACGCCGGCCGCCCTCGCTCGTCGGACAGTCTCGATCCCGCTCATTTCATATACCTCCACCGGGCGGCGACCGCCTCGAACCCCACCCGCGGGATTCGAAACCGGAGTTGCCGCTGTCAGGGCCACAATCCGCAACGGCTGTACCTGACCCGGCTGTATCGGTACAAATGCTTATGCTCTAATCACTTATATGGCTTTTCCACATATTGCATCGCCGACGGAAACACTGGTTTGTCGTGCAAAAAGGATCATTGCACCGCGTTCGTGCAGGTCCGCTGACCGGTCGCCGCGCTCGTGCAGCGTTGACGCTGTCCATGCGGAGACAGAGTTTCGATCGGTCAGGGCGGGCGCCTTGCGGGCTCGCAGCTTCCGCTGGACAACCACCGGCAAGGACGGGCTGGCTGAATATGGCGCGACCCGGATCCTCCATGACGACGAAGATCCTTCTGCTCACGGCCTGCGCCACCGGCTTCTCCTGCGATGCGGCGTCACGATCGGCTGACGACTCCGGTTCCGGGGTCGGTGACCCTTCCCCCGTTACGATCCCGGCTCACTTCTCAGCCGTCCCCCAGCCCGCAATCGACTGGCTACCGGAGGTCTACGGCGCGCTTCACGCGTCCGGGGACCCTGTCATCGATGGCTCCCTGGACGATCCGGCCTGGCAGTCTGCTCCCTGGACGAACGACTTCGTGGACATCCAGGGGGGTGCGATGCCCTCTCCTCGCCATCGAACGCGGGCTCGCATCCTGTGGGACGACGAGTACCTGTACGTCGGGGCGGAGATGGAGGAGCCGCACGTATGGGGCACGCTCACCGAGCGGGACGCCGTGATCTATCACGACAACGACTTCGAGGTGTTCATCGACCCGGACGCCGACACGCACCAGTACTACGAGTTGGAGATCAACGCGCTCGATACCGTGTGGGACCTGATGTTGCTCAAGCCGTATCGGGACGGCGGACCGGCGATCGACGCGTGGGACATCCGCGGCCTGCGGACCGGTGTGGCGGTGGACGGCACGCTGAACGATCCCCTCGACGAGGACCGTGGGTGGAGCGTTGAGATCGCGATCCCGTGGGACGTCCTCCAGGAAGCGGCCGGGCGCCCGGTCCCGCCGAAAGCAGGGGATCGGTGGCGGGTAAATTTCTCGCGTGTGCAGTGGCGCGCGATCGTCGAGGAAGGTCGGTATGCAAAGGTGACGGCTCCCGAGACCGGCGAGTTCCTCGATGAAGACAACTGGGTCTGGTCCCCCCAGGGGCTCATCGCCATGCACTACCCCGAAATGTGGGGCATCGTCGAGTTCGTCGGTCCCGGGACTGCTGAGTTCAGTCCGGAGCTCACGGCAGACGAGCGGGCTCTGTGGGCCCTTCGCCAGGTGTACTATCGGCAGCGCGAGCACGCCGCCAGTAACGGATCGTGGGCGCGGTCGGTCGCGGAACTCGAGCTGGGGTCGCCCGGAAGCGGGCTGCCGTGGCCGCCGGACATGTCCCTGACGTCCTCTGGGTTCGAGGCCACTCTCGCCCTGAGCGACGGGCGCGTGGCGCACATCTCCGAGGACGGGCGCTCCTGGGTGTCGGACTGACCGCATGCATTTCTCGGCTCTCGATTGGACGATCCTCGTCGCCGTGTACGTGGCCATGGTCGGCGGGGTACTTCTCCTCAAGCCCTTCATGCGCAGCGTGGTGGACTTCCTGGCCGCCGGGCGGACGGCCGGCCGGTACCTGCTCTCGGTATCGCAGGGCGTGGCCGCCCTCGGGGCGATCACCGTCGTCGGCTACCTGGAGCAGAACTTCGTGGCCGGCTTCTCTCTCACGTGGTGGGGGTTCTCGCAGGCCATCGTAATCCTGATCCTCACGGTGAGCGGGTTCGTCATCTACCGTTTCCGGCAGACGCGCTCCCTGACCCTCCCCGAGTTCTTCGAGCGGCGCTACAGCAGGCGATTCCGGGTGTTCACCGGCATGCTCGCTTTCGTAGCGGGATTGATCAACTTCGGGATCTTCCCGGCCGTGGGAGCCAGGTTCTTCATCCACTACATCGGGCTGCCGGATTCCATCTCGATCGCGGGCCTGGCGATCGGGACCTTCCCTCTCCTGATGCTGCTGCTCCTGGGCACGGCCATCTTCTTCGTGTTCACCGGGGGCCAGGTGGCCGTCATCATCACGGACTTCGTGCAGGGCGTGTTCGTGAACCTGGTGTTCATCGTGGTCACCGTGTTCCTGCTCACACAGGTGGACTGGACCCACATCTTCGAGGCGCTGGCCATGGCCCCGGAGAACGCCTCCCTGATCAATCCGTACAAGACCAGCCAGGTCTCCGACTTCAACTTCTGGTATTTCCTGATCGGCACCATCGGGGTCGTCTACGTCGTGATGTCCTGGCAGGGAACGCAGGCTTACAACGCCTCGGCGCGGAGTGCTCACGAGGCGAAGATGGGCCAGGTGCTCACCAATTGGCGAGAGAATCCGTGGAAGCTGTTCGTCCTCATCGTTCCGGTGATTGCGTACACCGTGCTGCATCACCCGGACTTCGCGGCTCAGGCCGCTACGGTGAACGATCTGCTGGCGAGGGCGGAATCGGACACCATCCGCAACCAGCTGCGCGGTCCGGCCGTCCTCGTGACGATGCTGCCGGTGGGGTTGCTGGGGGCGTTCGCCGCCGTGATGCTCACGGCCTTCGTGAGCACGCACGACACCTATCTCCACTCCTGGGGGAGCATCTTCATCCAGGACGTGGTGATGCCGTTCCGCAACGAGCCATTCACCCCTCGGCAGCACATGCGGGCGCTTCGCTGGTCGATCGTCGGGGTAGCAGTGTTCATCTTCCTGTTCAGCCTCCTGTTTCAGCAGAGCCAGTACATCTGGCTGTTCTTCGCCATCACCGGGGCCATCTTCGCCGGTGGATCGGGCGCCGTGCTCATCGGGGGTCTGTACTGGAAACGGGGCACGACGGCGGCCGCCTGGTCGGCCATGCTCACCGGGTCCTTGATCGCGGTCGGCGGCATCATCGTTCATCAACTGGTGGATGACTTTCCGGTGAACGGGCAGGAGTTCTGGGGCATCGCAATGGCCGCATCCACCCTGGTGTACGTGGTGGTGTCGTTGCTCGGGCCGAAGAGGACGTTCGACCTCGACCGGCTCCTACACCGGGGCAGTCACGCACTCGAGGGCGAGATGGAGATCGTCGGCGCGGCGCCGTCGCGCGGGCTCAGGGCGCTCGGAATAGGCCGAGAATTCACGCGTGGCGATCGTGTGCTGTACCTCGTCACCTACGCCTGGGTCGGCGCATGGACACTGGCGTTCATCGTCGGCACGGTCATCAACCTGGCGCGTGACGTGGAGGACTCAGCGTGGGCTGGCTTCTGGCAGGGGTACGTGTACCTGATGGTAGTCGTCTCGGGAATCGTGGTCCTGTGGTTCGCGATCGGCGGATTCCGCGACATCCGCGCGATGCTGGGTCGCCTGGCCGTCATGCGGAGGGACGACCAGGACGATGGATGGGTGAGAAGACCTGAAGGAGATTGAGTGAATGAGACCTCTCATACGTAGCTCGGACAATCCGATCATCACGACGATGGACATCCCCCGGACACTACCCGGGATCGTCGATCCGTCGTCGGTCTTCAACCCGGGCGCGGTGCGCTGGCGAGACCGGTACATGCTGATGCTGCGCGTGCAGACGCGTGGACGTCAGACGCACCTGGTGATGGCCGAGAGCAGCAACGGGCGAGAGTTCAGCGTGTGGCCGGAGACCGTTCGATTGCCCGGTCTGGATCGGCTCGGGGAGAAGATCTACCACGTTTACGATCCGCGAATCACGGCCCTCGCCGGCGAGTTTCTCGTGATGTTCGCGGCCGACACCGACACGGGCTGCAAGCTCGGAACGGCTCGCACAACCGATTTTCGAGACTTCGAGCTCGTGGGGCTCGGCGACCACCCCGACATCCGAAACGGCGTCATTCTACCCTGGCGATTCGGAGACCGATACCTGCGCTACGATCGCCCTAACAGCGTCGTGGACACGGACGGCCCGGCTACCGGCGACGAAATTTGCCTCTCCGAGTCCGGCGACCTCGTGGACTGGCGCCCACTCGGTCCCGTGATGCGGGGTCGTCCTCACTACTGGGACGAGCGAATCGGCGCCGGACCTCCCCCGGTGCGCACGCGGCGAGGCTGGTTGCTGCTGTACCACGGGATCGCGACCCATTTCGGGAGCGCGAACATCTACCAGGCCGGTGTGGCGTTGTTCGACCTCGATGACCCGCTCCGGTTGATCGGACGTAGCCGGGACAACGTGCTCGAACCTCGCAGGATGTACGAGCTGGTTGGACAGGTGCCCAACGTCGTGTTCCCCTCCGGGATGATCGTGGACAATTTCGATCCCGAAGGCTTCGCCTGCGATGACAGCCCCGTCAGGGTGTATTACGGTGCCGCCGACACGTCGGTCTGCATGGCCACCGGAACGATCGGCGGCCTCCTCTCCGCGGTGGACGACGGTTGAACCCGCGGGTCGCCTTCGTCGTCTCGCACACCCACTGGGACCGAGAGTGGTACCAGACGTTTGGCGAGTTCAGGGTAGACATGGATCGCGCTTTCCAGGCCGTGTTCGCCGAGCTCGAGGCGGGCCGGCTGGACCGTTTCGTCCTGGACGGGCAGGCGATCCTCCTGGAGGACTACCTGGCGGGCCGCCCCGGGGAGCGCGGACGAATCCGGAACCTGGTGGCTGACGGCCGACTGGCCGTCGGGCCGTGGTACATCCTCCCGGACGAGTTCCTCGTGAGCGGCGAAGCCACCGTGCGGAACCTCATCTTCGGACACCAGGCGGCAGGCGATCTCGGTGGTGTGCAGAAGGTGGGCTATATGCCGGACTCGTTCGGCCACGTGGCCCAGGTCCCGCAGATCCTGCGAGGAGCAGGGATCGATTCGTTCATCTACACGCGCGGCAACGGGGATGAGATCGATCGCCTGGGGTGGGAATACACGTGGCGGGCGCCCGACGGGAGCGAGGTTCTGGCGGTCAACCAGGTCCGTGGGTACTGCAACGCCGGGGGCCTCGGGATGCACGAGATCTGGCACGCGCACACGCCGAGGGAGGTGGATCCGGCGCGGGCGGTCGAGCAGGTGACTGAGATCTTCCAGGACTACGCCGAGCGGGGCCGCACCGGAATCGTCCTCCTGAACAACGGGTGCGACCACTTCCCTCTCCCCCGGGACCGCGACCGGATCGTGACCGAGCTGCGCGCGGCCTTCCCCGACACCGAGTTTCGGACCGGTGGGTTCGGCGACTTCCTCGAGACGATCCGCAGCGCGGATCCGGTACTCGAGTCGTTCGAGGGAGAGCTGCTCGGCGGCCGTCTGCACCACATCCTGTCGGGCGTGTGGTCCACCCGCATGTACCTGAAGCAGGCGAACGAGAGGGCCCAGGTGCTCCTGTCGGAGGTGGTGGAGCCGCTGGCCGCCTGTGGTCGCTTCCTCCACGGCGCCGAATATCCGGCCGGACAGATCGGCGAGTGCTGGAGAGAGCTCCTCCAGAACCACCCACACGATTCGATCTGCGGATGCAGCACGGACGAGGTGCACCGCGAGATGGAGACCCGGTTCGAATCGGTGATTCGAGCGGGCGAGCAGCTGGTCAGAAGAAGCCTGAAGGACCTGGCGCCTACCTTCGGACCCCATGCCGAGGACGATCGGGATACGGTGCTATGTGTCGCCAATCCCCTGCCCTTCGAGCGGAGAGAACTCATCCGGCGCATCGTCGTCCTGCAACCACCCGCTGTCGACGTATCACGCCTGGCCCTCCTCGCAGACGACGGGAGCCGGGTGCCGTGCAGAATCGAGCGTGTTCAGAGAGTCGAACGGTTCTGGGGAATCGACTACCGGGTCGAGCTCGACGGAGACCGGCAGGCGGAGAGGTTCGGCGTGTACGAGGACCGGTTCGGTTCGCGTATCCTGCGGCCCGAGAGCGAGAGGGATACCGCCGACACGTTCCTCACCCTGGAGTTCCTCGCCGCTCTGCCCGCCCTCGGCCACGTTCGTCTCCGTCTCGCGGAGGTCGAGCACGCCACAGTCGAGGCGGCGCCTGCATCGAGGGCGACGGACGGCGAGCCGGAGGTGGTAAAGGTCGATGGCAACCAGCTCGACAACGGTCTGTGCCGGGTCAGGGTTCACCCGGACGGCAGCTTCGACGTGCTGGACCGAACGACCGGCCGCGAGCTGCGGGCCCTCAACGTCCTCGAGGATACGGAGGACGTGGGCGACGAATACGACTACTCAGCGGCCGCTCGATCGGAGACCGTCTCATCGAGAGGCGTCGAGGGGCGGGTCGCCTGCGAGCGAGAGGGCGGATGGAGCGCGGTCCTTTCCGCGCGATTCGAAATGGAGCTTCCGGTCGCCGCGACTGCGGACCGGCGGGGACGCACCGACACACGTCGGCCCTGCCCGGTCGAAGTCCTCGTCGAGTTGCGAGCCGGAAGCCCCATGGTGCGAATCGAAACGCGATTCGACAACCGTGCCGAGGACCACCGGCTGCGGGCCATCTTCCCGACCGGAGTGGTCGCCGATCACGTGTGGTGCGACGGTCACTTCCTGGTGAACCGGCGGGGACTTCCCGACCCGGAGATCGGAGCGGACTGGGTCCAGCCTCCGACCGGCACGTACCCGCAACAGGAATACAGCCTCGTGCAGAACGAAACCGGCGGGGTGGCCGTCCTCAATCGGGGTCTCCCGGAGATCGCGGCCCGACGCGACGACGTGGGAAGCATCGAATTGGTGCTCACGCTCCTGCGCTCCGTCGGCTGGCTATCGCGCGACGATTTCGAGAGCCGTCGCCACTCCAACGCGGGACCGACGTTGTTCACCCCTGAAGCCCAGTGTCCGGGGCGGCAGGTGTTCCGCTACGCGATTCTGCCGTTCAAGGGCGACTTCCGGGATGCCCCGGTCCGGTCCTGGAGCCGGCGCTACAGGGTGGACCCGGTGTCGGTACAGGGCGTGCTGGCGGGAAGTCAGCCGGGAGGACGGAGCCTGGTCCGGCAGGAGTCGGGTCGGGCCACGATCACCGCGATCAAGTCCCAGGAGCTTCGCGACACGCTAGTGGTACGGCTCTACAATCCGTATTCCGAGCCCATCGAAGAAACGCTCTGGACGGACGGGACGATCGGTGGCGCCTGGCTCACGGATCTCCTGGAGCAACGCCAAGCCGAACTGCCGGCCGGACCCCAGACCGTGGACCTGGCCATCGAGGCGCACCAGATCCTGACCGTGGAACTCGAGATCCAGGCTCCCTGACGGGAGTCAGCGACAGGTCAACCGCGTCAGCGCCCCGTCGAGGCCGCTCAGGTTGAACGTGTAGGTGTGACTTCTCAGCTGGAAGTCGCTCACGTGCAGGAGCACCGATGTCTCGTTGACGGCGCGGTCCAGGAATTCTTCGCGTACTTCCGACGGCGCGATGGCCGCCATGCCGGTAGACCGAAGGTCCCATTCGGCGGTCTTCGGCTCTTCGTCCCCAAAGGCATAGCGGACAGGCGTGCTCATCTTGCGACCGAGGTACGTGGCCGTCACCACCATCTCGAATCCGTCTTCCGCGCAGCGGAACGTGAGCCCACCTGCTCCGGAAACGTAGTTCTCATCGGCCAGCGTCGTGATCGAACCCCGGTCTTCTCCCGACTCCGGATCCGCCCTCTCGAAGAAGTAGAAGTCACCGATCGCTTCCTGCGACCGAGCCATCGTGCTCGCGCAGACGAGCAGACCTGTCGCCATCGCAATTGTCGCTGCGTGTCGCATTCGAACGACCTCTCCCTTGCGGCTGCTTGCTGAGAACCGTGCGGCCTAGCCGAACTTCTCGAATCTCTCGCGAGCCCTCTCTTCAAGAAACTGCTGGTGGTCCGGGTGCGCGATATCGATCAGGCTACGCGCCCGCTGCCGGAGGTTCTTCCCGTACAGGTTCGCCACACCGTGCTCCGTGACTACGTAGTGTACGTGGGCGCGCGTGCTGACGACGCCGGCGCCCTGCTTGAGAAACGGCACGATCCGGGTCTCGCCACGCCGGGTGGCGGACGGCAGGGCGATGATGGGCTTGCCACGATCGGACAGGGCCGCGGCCCGGATGAAGTCCATCTGGCCGCCCACCCCGGAATACTGGCGCGTCCCGATGGAGTCGGCACACACCTGGCCCGTGAGGTCCACCTCGATCGCGCTGTTGATGGCCGTGACCCGCGGATTTCTGCGAATGACGGCTGTGTCGTTGGTGTAGCCGACATCGAGCATCGCGATCTGCGGGTTGTCGTTGATGAAGTCGTACACTCGCCGTGTTCCCATCACGAACGTGGCGACGACCTTGCCCGGGTGGGTGCGTTTCATCGTGCCATTGATGACTCCGGCCTCGACCAGGTCGATGGCACCGTCCGAGAACATCTCGGTGTGGATACCGAGGTCCTTGTGATTGCCCAGCGAGCCGAGCACGGCGTCGGGGATCGCTCCGATACCCAACTGAAGGGTCGCCCCGTCCTCGATGAGTTCGGCGCAGAAACGTCCGATGGCCTGCTCCACTTCAGTCAGCACAGGTCGAGGAACCTCGGGCAACGGATCGTCGACCTCGACGAAATCATCGATCTCGTTGACGTGGATCATGCTGTCGCCGTGCGTGCGAGGCATGTTCGGGTTCACCTGCGCGACGACTCGTTTCGCCGTCTGCACGGCCGCCCGTGAACAGTCCACCGACACCCCGAGCGAACAGAAACCGTGCGGATCCGGCATCGACGTCTGAATGAGCGCCACATCGAGCGGGAGGATGTTCCGCCGGAACATCTGGGGGGTCTCGCTCAAGAACACGGGCACGTAGCTGGCGTCGCCCTTGTGAATCGCGTCGCGAACGTTGGCTCCCACGAACAGGGCGTTGACCCGGAAACTCCCGATCATGTCCGGGGCGGCATAGGGCGCAGGCCCCTCCGTGTGCAGGTGGACGATTTCGACGTCGCTCAACTCCGGTGCACGGGCTGTCATCGCCTCGATGAGGCGACCGGGCGCGGCGGCGACACTGTGTATGAATACGCGGTTCCCGGACTCGATTACCGATACGGCTTCCGCAGCGGTGGTGCGCTTCATGACCTGTCCCTCTTGGTTCTATCGTTTGGCGGGCACCTGGGTGGTACGCGCTCTCAAGCCCTGGCCTGCAAGTGCGCGATCATGTCGGCGGTCATCGCAGCCAGGTCATATTCTGGTTTCCATCCCCATTCGACTCGTGCTGCCTCGTCGTCAATTCGCCTTGGCCACGAGTCTGCGATCGCCTGGCGAACCGGGTCCACGTCGTACTCGATCGTGAACTCCGGGATGTGCCGGCGGATAGCGGCGGCCAGCGACTCCGGCGTCACCTGCATCGCCGTCATGTTGAAAGCGTTTCGGTGCACGAGGCGTTCGGGGCTCACCTGCATCAGCTTGATCGATCCGCGAATGGCATCGGGCATGTACATCATGTCGAGTTGCGTGTCCGGGCCCAGGAAGCACGTGTACCGGCCATGGGCCACGGCCTCGTAGAAGATCTCGACGGCGAAGTCCGTCGTGCCGCCGCCCGGCAGCGTCACGTACGAAATCAACCCGGGATACCGAACACCGCGGGCGTCTACTCCGAAACGCTCATGGTAGTAGTCGCTCAGGAGTTCCCCGGCGACCTTCGTGACTCCATAAATGGTATTGGGGCGCTGGATCGTGTCCTGCGGGGTAGGGTCGGGCGGTGTCGAAGGGCCAAAGGCCGCGATCGAACTCGGGGTGAACACGGCGCAGCCCTCTCTTCGAGCCACTTCGAGGACGTTGTACAGTCCCCCCATGTTCACCGCCCAGGCCTGCTGCGGAGCGCTTTCTCCACGAGCCGAGAGGATCGCGGCGAGGTGGTAGACGCAATCCGCCGAGTGACTTCGAACCACCTCCGCCACAGCATGGGGATTGGTCACGTCCAGCGGGCGGAAGGGACCGTCCTCCTCGGACGGGCCTGGCTCGCGGATGTCGGTCGCGAGCACCGCCTCACTTCCGTAGCGATCCCTGAGCGCCTCGACCATCTCGCTCCCCACCTGGCCCGCGGCCCCCGTCACGACGATCCGGTTCATCTGTTTTCTCTCTCTCGGGCGCGTGTGGTGCGCTTGCGGCTTGCCGATGACCCTCAGCCCGCCGCCGTACAGCTTGGTTCAGCCCGGCAATTTTTCGGCCACCGCCGCCGGCTTGCCGGGCCACTGCCGCGCAGCGACGACGCCTCTGTCGATCGGGGTTCCGGGGCGGGTTTCAGGCCTCTCAATGTGACCTGAGCGACGCATCCCTACAAGCGGTGGACCGGACCGCCAGGAACTCGCCCGCCGCACGGGTCAACATGTCTCAACGAGTCCACTTGGGCCCAATTCCGAGAGGTTCTGCCGGGCCTGTAATTGCGGAGGGCCCGCCGAAACGGGCCCTCCTCCGAGGCTGCGGTAGGGTAGTTTCCCGGCGCAGTGCAGCGCCAGGAGGCAGGTCTAAAGGCGAGGGGATGCGTTCCCGATTACGGGCTCCAGGTTCCGGGATTGCGGGCTTCGTCGTTCCGCCCGCGCGCCGGCCGCCCCTCGCGGGACATGTGGCCGGTCGCGTTGGAAACTGCGTCCAACTCAATCTGAATCAACCGCCCGATCGTACCGGTCGCGAGGGTACCTTAGTACTCCCGTTCGTGGCGTGTCCCTTGCACACCATGTTTGGTGCCGCGGATGAGCCGAGGCTGCTCTCAGCGTCAAATAGGACGGAACCGCAAGGCCGAACAGGAGGCAACGGCAATGGTGTCGATTCCCTCAAGTGGCGATCGGAAGGGTACTATGCGCATCGTGGTGGCGGTCGAGCTTCCGCTCATTCGGGCCGGGGTCCAGTCACTGATCGACCTGCAGGATGATCTCGATGTGGTGGCCACGATCGAACGACTGGAGGATGTCCTCCCGGAGTGCGAACGCCTGGAACCGGACCTGTTGATCCTGGACACCAACTTCCATAGACGGAAACTGACCCTGATCGACGAGATCCATGCCACGGTACCGACGACCGGAGTACTCGTGCTCGTGAACCACTCCGACGAAGAGTGCGTGATCCGCTCCATGTTGTCGAAGCCAGAATCCGTCAAGCTGTCAGGCGCGGCGCTGGATCAGCTCAACGAGTGCTGCCTTCTCGCCCTCCGATCGGCGGCGCGGGGCTGCGTCCCCAAGACGTCCGGCGAGGATCGCCTCCTGAGCGCGATCCGAACGGTCGCTTCCGGCGAGATCGCGGCCGGCCCGTGGCTCGATGCCATCGTTCAGGCGAGAGCGACCGAGGCGCCTTCGTTCAGCCAGGACGGCCCGAACCGGATTTCCGCCCGTGAACTGGAGATCATCACACTCGTGGCACGCGGCCTGGAGAACAAGGAAATCGCCCAGCACCTGGGCATTCGCGAACAGACGGTGAAGAACCACCTCGGCCGGGTGATGCGCAAGGTGGACGTACGGAACCGGCATGCGCTGGCCCTGTTTGCCGTGAAGCAGCACCTGGTCCCGGTGGCAACGGGAATTCGCTAGCGGGATCGCCAGGCTTCCCAGATGTACGAAGCGCCCCGGGAACCCGGGGCGCTTTCGCATCACACCTGCTGTCCGGAAGAAGAGCGATGTCGCTCCTAGTCGATCAGCCTCAGGTAGAGCGGGATCGCACCGGTGTCATCGTCCCCGGTATCCCCCGAAGTCCCGCCGACGCCGAGTATGTGTCCCGTCATGTCGTTCCCGCTCGGGTTGTTCAAGAATATGCGCATGAAGCCGCGGAACTGGATCTCCGTGAGACCGTTGCGCATGACCTCGGTCGGGTCCATGAGCGGTACCGTGATGAGCCTCTCTTCGTAGCCGGTACAGGCGACGGCACCGGGCGCGGTTCCGCCGCAGGGTCCTGGTCCAATAACGCACTCCGTGACGCCTGTCGTGCATCCAGTCTGCCAGGAATGGGGATCGCCCCCGATACGCTCCGTGACGCCCTGGACCGTCGGGCCGATCATGTTGCCCTGCTCGGTATCGACGGGAACGATCGAGTTCGTATCGAACATCTGGTCGTCGATGCAGTTGATGATATTCTCTCGGTAGTCCGACCCACCCGCATCCCCGGGCGGCCTCCACGCCATGAACCACCCGGGACTCCAGGACTGGGCCGGATTTCCGGGCTTCAGGGTCAACATCCTCCCGACGTCTTCTGTATGGCCGCTCCCGTCAGAGTCGCGAATATCGCTCCCGAAGCCCGTGCACCTATCGGGCGCTCCGGTCGAGCAGACAAGAGGGACGTACGGGTAGCTGGGCTCCACGATGAGATCGTAGGGGGCGATTTCTTCACGGGCGCATGGGCAGTAGTTGTCGAACTCGTCACCGGGCGTCGGCGTGTCACTTCGATCGGCGTCATCGTAGTCGAACTTCCCGGGATCGCCGCCGGGCCACGTGTCTTCCCACATGTCCGCCAAAGCCCACGGCGTCAGACACCCCACGGCGTTCGCCGGCACGGCTTCCGCCGCCGCGTGTGCCTGGACGTCGACCTCGTCAACCCCGAAGACGCGGGCAAAGAACGTCGGAACCGGATTTGAACGAGAGCTGATCCGCCGAACCGTCACATCCACCCTGAAGTTGACCAGATCCACCTGGACGTCCTCATCGGACACGATGGAAACGGTCTGATTGCGAACGGAGTGGAGCTCCCCGAACTCCTGCGCCCGCGCCTTCGCTGCCGACTCGGCGTTTCCGGGATCGTCGATGAACGCGCTCGCACCGGCCAGCGCTGCCGCATCGGCCGCTCTCTGGGCCTCGGTCTCCGCCGTGAGCAACATGCCCACGTCCACGGCCAGCGCCGTCGCGGCGAGCACGGCCAGCATTGCCCCCATAACCAGGACTATGGCTGCGCCACGCTGGTCGCGCAGAATGGCCCGTATGCTACGCATGGTCGGTCTCACATTGTCTCCTTCAGAAGTGTTCACTTCGACAGCGGCACCTGGCTTCTCAGACAACCCTGACGACCTCCAGTCACCAGCGACCGTGCAAGCGTGGTGGATCGTCCGATCCGTTGCTCCGTCCCGGCGCTGATGCTGACATGGAACTCATCGCGCCCGGTGAACTTGCCACGACCGAGTCGGGAAGAGCGGCTCCTCCTTCCACTCGGTCCCGGATCATCTTCCGCAGGAGCTCCCACTGCTGCTCCGCGGCCACGATCCTCTCCTGGAGCTCGGCCTTGCGGTTGTCGAGTTCCCTGCGCTCCAGGTCCAGTTCCTCTCGCATTTGCTTCATCTCAGCGTCCATGCCCGCCGCCCGTTGTCGGCGAACCCGAGGAGCAGGCCCGGTGCCAGCGTATTGACGCACCACGACTCTCACGCTGACGAGGTGAAGCGCGTAGACGCCCAGCAGCAGGGCGGCCAGGCTGAACACCGGATTCGGACCCAGGAACGACATGACCGCCGTCGAGACGGCGAGCAGCGTCACGACGATAACGTACTCCAGGCTTACCGGAGCTCTCATGGGCTCTATTCCTTGGCGTTGATTCGTCCCAAACTAGTTGTCGATGGGTTGCATGCTGCGAGAGCCGTGCCGCCGGAATTTCGAGCGTCTCGGTGTCGGTATATATATATGCAACAAGTACTTGTCTCTAGCGACCTGCGGAACCAGAAGAGAGTCCGACGCGTTGCACCGACTCACCGACTGTTGCGCTCATCCAACACCTCGGAGGCGTTTGCGAGGGGTACTCCACCCATAGTAACAGGCGAACAGTGGAGGGGAAATGGATGACGCTCGGGTCCAGGTGGATCGGGCTCGAGCGGGCCCCGCCGCGGCGGGTTCGACGTGTTTCCGGCCCCGATCAGTCCGAGGGAGGTTCCGCCGATCCGGGCGTGGGGAGAGACTTGACATGCAGGTCCCGCTGCGGGAACGGGATCGTGACACCAGCTTCCTTGAGCGCGTCGTGAACCGCTACCGACACTTGGCTTCGGATCCTGAAGAAGTCGTCAAACGTGGCCGTCCAGAACAGCAGGCGGAAATCCAACGAGCTGGCCCCGAATCCGTCAAAAATCACTACAGGTTCCGGGTAACGGAGCACCTACCGGTGCCCGTCAGCCACCCCTTTCAGAATCTGCATCACGCGGTGTGGATCCGTCCCGTAGGCCACACCCACGTTGACTCGGACCCTGCGTCGCTGGTCGGATAGCGTCCAGTTGATGACCTCGGATGAGATCAGGTTCCCGTTGGGGACGATCACCTCGGCCCCATCGAACGTGCGCACGACGCTGGCCCGGATACCGATCCGCCGCACTTCGCCGACAAGAGCGAGGGACGTGATCTCGACCTTGTCGCCCACCTTCACCGGTTGCTCGAAAATTAGTATCAGACCCGAGACGAAGTTGCTGACTATGTTCTGCAGCCCGAAACCGATACCGACGCTGAGAGCGCCGAACACGATCGCGAGCTGACCGGCCTGCAGGCCGAGTGCGCTCGCGGCGGTCAGGAGACCGGCCCCGAGGATCGACCACTGCACGACCGTGGAAATGGCGTTCGACACGCCGCGCTTCAACTTCAGCCGCGGCAGGATTTCCGCGTCGAGCACGAACGCGACGAATCGGGCGATCCAGATCGAGAGCAGCACGATGACCGCGAACGAGAAGACCCTATCGAGGGAGAACTCGATGGCGCCGATCCGGATCTGTCCGGTCAGGACTCCCGACGCCCACTCGCGGACCATACCGCCGATCTCGAACGACTCGAGCGCGAGCCCGACCCAGGTCAGCAGTGCAGCCACCTTCAATAGCGTGATTGCGCGCGATGTCACCACATCTCCGTGTTCCCGCATGATGTGGGACGCCTGTCCCACCGCCGTGCGGGGAAGAAGGCGGATCACGCCCGCGATGACGCGGTACCCGATGACCACGGCAAGGCTGAAATACGCCGTGTACAGAACGCCGGTGACGAGACTCTCCGACAGCATCGTGAAGCCCAGGACGTTGGCCGCGGCAGCGACGACACCGGCTCCCAGGACGCCCTTGAGGCTTCGCCAGACGACGAGTTCCCAGCCCTTCTTCTGACCCCGGTCGAGATCACCTCCACGGAGTAACCACCCGGAGCCGATGGCCAGGGCGAGAGCGAGTCCGAGGTTGAGCAGCCGATACTCGAAGGAGGGTGGCACGAGCAACTCGGCCAGGATGGCAACGCCGAACAGGACGAGGAGGGCGCGCATCGTGCGGTTGACCACCGCGCTTCGGGAACGCGGCAGCAGACGGTACAGCGGCACGATTCCGGCGATCGCGAATAGCTCCAGGACCAGAATCGGAGCTCTGGGATACAGCCCATTCGCGAGAAAGAGCGACACCAGCAGCGCCGCCGAGAACGGCCTGTGAAGCGTCTCGGAAGCCCCGGTCAGCGATTCGTCCTCGGCGTCGAGCTCCGCCTCAAAGCGGTTCCGCAGTCGAACCGCCAGGAGAGCGAGCACCAGGAACAGGGCCACGTTCAGCAGCATCCGACTCGAGTTGTCCGAGACGAATGCGGTGAACGAGAGCCATTCGGCACCCCAGGCCGGGGCGGCCGTCCTGGAGGCCGACGGCTCCGGGATCGACCTGACGCGCCAGATCGGCGGGGCGGTTCGACTCAACTTCCGCCCCCGGACGCTGGCCTGGGCGGTCGCGAGCTCGCGCAGCACGTGACGTACACCCTCGAGTCCGTCGTCGACCTGGGACTTGACGCCCAGCACGTACTCGAGCTGCTCGCGCTGGGAGAGCCTAAGGGAAACCGCCGAGTCCAGCACGATCCGGGTCTGCTCCGCCACCGCCTCCGCCACATCCTCGTCATCCAGCGAGTCGAGGGTGAGCTGCCATCGATCGCGGATCTCGCGAGTCGCCTCAGACGCGTCCTGCAGCTCCTGCAGCTCGTCTTCGAAGGTCCTCAGCCAGCGCGCCAGCCGGCCCTCGTGCGACTGCCAGACCGACTCCAGCGACCCCAGCTCGCGGGCGGACAACTCCTCGAGCACAATTCGGCCGAGGCGCTGGTGCGCGCGGGAGATAGCGGCTTGTTCTGCCGGAAGCTGCTCTTCGATGAGGGCGATGTCGGGGTCGAAGCTCAGCTGTGTTTCGATGGCCTGCAGCCGGGCCCTCGCCGTCCTGGATCGGAGCGGAATCTCGGATTCCGGAATGGCCTGTGGCGTTGCGGCGGTCGTGTCCTGGGGCTGCGGCGCGGCCTGGGCCGGCTGGCCCTGGCCGAACACGCCCTGGCCATAGCCGCTCGCCGGGAGGAGCAGCGCGGCGGCGAGGCCCGTGAGCAGGACGGCGCAATGTCTTGCGGTCCGCATTCTCCGGACCATCGAATCCCTCCCGCCCGGGTCGTACCGCACCTTCATGGCACGGGCCCCTAGGCTTCCTGTGCCTGGATATGCTCGCCGATCAGGATCTTGCTGATCTCTTCACGCTGAATCTGGTTCGTGCCCTCGTAGATCTGCGTGATCTTGGCATCGCGCATGTACTTCTCGATCGGATAGTCCCGCATATAGCCGGAACCGCCGTACACCTGCACCGCGTCAGTGGTCACCGACATGGCGACATCGGAGGCGAAGCACTTGGACATGGCTGAATAGATCGTCGAACGGACTTTCGGGTTGGCATCGATATGCTTCGCGGTGGCGTAGATGAGCGCGCGCGAGGCCTCGACCTTCATGGCCATGTCGGCCAGCAGGAAGCGGAGACCCTGGAAAGACGACACCGGCGATCCGAACTGGCGCCGCGAGATGGACCAGTCCACGGCCAGGTCGAGGGCTCCCTGTGCGATACCGAGCGCCTGCGCTCCGACACCGGGTCGCGACGCGTCGAACGTCCTCATCGCCGTGATGGACCCGGTGCCTTCGCGCCCGATCAGGTT
>CAYWLF010000021.1:0-18191 GCA_964458875.1 uncultured Gemmatimonadota bacterium | reverse complement strand
GGTGGGGATGACTTCGACCAGCGGGTGATCGACTGGCTGGTGTCCGAGTTCAAGAAGGACCAGGGAATCGACCTGTCCAAGGATCCGATGGCCCTCCAGCGTCTCAAGGAGGCCGCGGAGAAGGCCAAGTGCGAGCTGTCCAGCACGACGCAGACCGACATCAACCTGCCGTTCATTACGGCCGACCAGAGCGGACCCAAGCACCTCAACGTCTCGCTGTCCCGGTCCAAGCTCGAGCAGCTGGTGGACGACCTGATCGAGCGCACCAGGGAACCGATGAAGCAGGCCCTGGAAGACGCAGGCCTCGATCCTTCGGCCATCGATGAGGTGATCCTGGTCGGTGGCTCCACCCGGATCCCGAAGATCCAGGACACGGTGCGGGAGTTCTTCGGCAAGGAACCCCACAAGGGCGTCAATCCGGACGAGGTCGTGGGCATCGGAGCGGCGATCCAGGGCGGTGTGCTGGCCGGAGACGTCACGGACGTGCTCCTGCTGGACGTGACGCCGCTGTCACTCGGTATCGAGACGCTGGGTGGCGTGATGACGACGCTGATCTCCCGGAACACCACGATTCCGACCAAGAAGAGCGAGATCTTCTCGACGGCCGAGGACAGCCAGCCCACCGTTGACATTCATGTCCTCCAGGGCGAGCGCCCCATGGCGCTGGACAACAAGACGATCGGTCGGTTTCAGTTGACCGGCATTCCGCCCGCACCGCGCGGAGTGCCCCAGGTCGAGGTCACGTTCGATATCGACGCCAACGGAATCCTCCACGTGAGCGCCAAGGATCGCGCCACGGGCAAAGAGCAGAAGATCCGCATCGAGGCGTCGTCCGGGCTCTCGGACGACGAGATCGACAAGATGGTGCACGAGGCGGAGGCCCACGCATCGGAGGACAAGGGGCGACGAGATAAGGCAGAAGCCCACAACCGTCTCGATTCCCTGATCTACCAGACCGAGAAGAACCTGGAAGACTGGAAGGACTCGGTCGACGAGGAGGGCAAGGCGGACGTCGAGGCCAAGCTCGAGCGCGGCAAGCAGGCTCTGAAGGAGGACGACACGGATGAGATCGCGGCGGCGACCGAGGAGATCCAGAAGGCCGTGCAGGAGCTGGCTCAGCAGATCTACGCCAAAGCCGGAATGGGAGACCAGGCCGAGCCGCAACCGGGATTCGAGGAGTCCGCAGACGATGGAACGGAGCAGACTGAAGAGACGGAGGACGAGGAAGTCGTCGAAGCCGACTACGAGATCGTAGACGAGTCCGAGGGCAAGTAACCTCTCTGAACTCCGCGAGATTCGAGAAGCGGCGTCCCCTTCGGGGCGCCGTTTTTCATCCGCTGGGACCCGGGCAACCCGGCGACCGGCCCGAACGTCTCAGTGGAGTGAGTCCCGGTGAGTGGAACTGAATGCGCCCCTGAGCGATAGTAGGGATAGGGCATCCGGCGCGGTCACCCCACATGGGGACTGCAGCAGAACGGGAACAGGTGACAGGAATGGCGATGAACGACGCGTTGAGAACCAAGTTGAACCTGATGCTGACCGCCTCCGTAGCGTTCGCGATCGGACTGGGGATAGCGGCGCGACTCGACCTCACACCGCCAGGCATGGCGCGACTGGCAGACCGTCCCCCGCTCACTCTGCACGTGGCCGATCCCGCGCCGGTGCAGGACGAGGCCCTTCCCTCAGCCGGCTTCTCTGAGATCGCCGAGCGGGTGACGCCGGCCGTGGTCACCATCTTCGTCGAGCGGACCATACCTGAACATTCCCGCCAGGGCCGTGCACTGCCCCCGGCTTTCGAGGACTTCCTTCAGCAACAGCCCCCGCAGCTCGTCAGAGGCAGCGGATCGGGCTTCATCGTGAGCGAAGACGGCTACATCATCACCAACAACCATGTGATCGAGGGAGCCGAAGCCATCCAGGTCCAGCTCAGTGACCGGCGGGAGTTCACGGCCGCGCTGGTGGGGCGGGACCCGACCACGGACGTCGCGCTGCTCAAGCTCGATGCAGACGGCCTGTCGCCCGTGACCCTGGGCTCGAGTGACGCGGCGCGCGTCGGCGAATGGGTGCTGGCAATCGGCAGCCCGGGCTTTCGCGGTGTGGGCGGCGGCCCGCTGACGACCACCGTCACGGCCGGGATCGTGAGCGCCAAGGGTCGCAGCATCAACATCATCGGACAGGGTCTCGAAAACGTGGATGGAGGCAGCCTGGCGATCGAGGACTTCATCCAGACCGATGCCGCGATCAACCCGGGCAACTCCGGCGGGCCCCTGCTCAACATCCGCGGCGAGGTTATCGGCGTGAACGCGGCGATAGCGTCAAACAACGGCGCGAACCAGGGGTACGGGTTTGCCGTCCCTATCGACCTCGTGCAGGAAGTGGTCGACGATCTGGTGCAGTACGGTGAAGTCCGCCGTGCCCTGCTCGGGGTCTCCATTCAGCCTGTGGACGCCACCGAGGCCCGCTACTACGAACTGGATGAAGTCGCGGGCGCAAAGGTGATGAACGTCAACGAGGGCATGGCCGCTGCCGACGCGGGGATGCGGGTAGGGGATGTCATCGTCGCGGTGGAAGGCGAGAAGGTGGCCTCGGTCCCGGACCTGCAGCGCAAGATCCGGCGTCACGAGCCCGGCGAGACCGTGGCCGTGACCGTAGTCCGGCGGGATGACCTCAAGTCCGAGACGCTCAGGGTCCGCCTGATGGACGCCGGGGAGTTGCAGCAGGAAGAGACACCCTTCGTGGTCGAGGCCGTGAGTTCCGATCCTCTGGGCGTCGAGGTCGAGGACCTGTCGCGAGACGCACGCCGGGCCCTGGACCTGCCCCGTGATGTCGAAGGGGTGGTGATCGTCTCGGTGGACCGGTACGGCCCCTATGCACGACGCGCGTTCACCAACCTGCAGGGTACCGTGATCACGTCCATCAACCGGACGCCGATCCGCAACCTGGAAGATTATCGGGAGGCCGTGGAGTCGCTCGAGCCGGGCGACGTGGTGGGCCTGGACCTGTACAATCCCGAGAACGGAACCGAGGTGCCGCTCACGGTGGCGATTCCCGACTAGTCCGCTCCGTCTCGCCGGTACGGTCTGAGCGGCGTACCGCGTCAGGCGGCGTCCTCCCCGGGTGGGAGGGCGCCGCTTTCGTATCGTGTATAGTGTCTCCCCCGCTCCACCGAACCCGCCCGGCGCATTGGCCGTGAATCAGGCCAGGGGTTAAAATGTCGGGCCGCAATCGGCGCACCTGGCGGCGGGCGCGAAAGTGGCGGAATCGGTAGACGCGCCAGCCTTAGGAGCTGGTGGCCCGAGGGCCGTGGGGGTTCGAGTCCCCCCTTTCGCATCCACGAGTTCTCGAGTCCGTCAATCAAACGGCGCCTGGCGCCGCGGCGGGCCGGGCGCAGTCATAGTCAACGAGCGATGAGGAAACATTGATGTCGGCAGATACATCCACCGGAGTGACTCCGAATCGGCAACTCGACGTCGCGGTGGAAATCGGCGACGGTTGGACCCGAAAGCTGACGATCACCATCCCGCCTGAAAGAGTCGGCCGTGCGCGCGCGGCCGAGCGGAAGCGTCTGGGCAAGCGGGTGAGGATCAAGGGCTTCCGACGCGGCAAGATCCCGGCGGATGTCATCGAGCAACGCTACGGCGATTTCCTGGACGAGCACGTGCGGAGCGTTCTCGTGGAGGAGGCGTACCGGGAGGCAGTTGACGAAACCGAACTGCGCCCTGCCGGGGCAGCCCACATCACGAACGTGCAGTACGCCCCGGGCGACCGCCTGACGTTTCAGGCCGAATTCGAGATCATGCCTTCGGTCAAGCTCGAGCGACTCGGAGGATTCAAGATCAAGCGTGAGACGGCCCCGGTGACGGACGAAGAGGTCGGCGAGATCCTCGACCGGATTCGCGCGGAGCATGCGGATTGGAACGAAGTCGACCGAAGCCCGAAGGACGACGAGCGGGTCTCGGTGGCGATCGAACCACTTCCTGATCCGGACTCGGAGCCCACGGGAGAGGCACGACCCTACCAGTTCGTCATTGGATCCGGGCAAGCCCTCGAGGACGTGGAGAACGCGATCAAGGAGATGACCCCGGGCAAGGCGGACACGTTCGAAATCACGTTCGCCGGAGAGGGCCCGGACGCAGCCAGCGAATCACGTCGTTTGCACATACGGCTCGATACCGTGGAGGAGCAGGTCCTTCCGGAGCTGGATGACGCCCTGGCCGCGAAGGCTGGAGACTTCGAGGACGTTGCGGGCCTGGAGGAGGCCGTACGGACCGATCTCGCCCGCCACCATGACGATGAGGCCGAGGGACGGCTACGTGGACAGATAATGGGGGCGGTGATCGAAGCCAACCCGTTCTCGGTGCCGCACGCCCTCGTGGATCGGTACCTGGACGAGATGATCCAGGCGCCCGAGGACGCTGACCAGGAGAAGGTCCGAGAGGCCAGGACCGAACTCGCGCCACTGGCCGAAGGCCGGATCAAGGAGCAGCTGGTAATCGACCAGATCATCGAGCACCAGGAGCTCAAAGCTTCCGATGAGGAGGTACGCGAGGAGATCGAGCGCCTCGCCGGTAGCCGCGGCATCTCGACGGCCGAGGTCCGCCGACAATTGGCACGGGAGGGCGGCTTTGACGCGGTAGGCCGAAATCTTGCTGTAGAGAAGGTGTTCGAGTACCTGAAGAGAGAGTCCTCGATCGACTGACGTGGGCCGGAACCATGTCTCGCGGTCGGGTAGGATGAGCTGAATATAGGCTCCAGGGCGGTACGAAAGGGGAAAATGACAATCTACGCGCCTTATGTGATCGAGCGGTCGAGCCGCGGTGAGCGAAGCTACGACATCTTCTCCAGACTGTTGATGGATCGCATCGTTTTTCTCGGCACGCCCATCAACGACGACGTGGCGAACGTAGTCATCGCCCAGCTACTTTTCCTGCAGGCAGAAAACCCTGATCGCGACATCAACATCTATATCAACAGTCCGGGCGGCAACGTGTATTCCGGACTCGCGATCTATGACACGATGCAGTACCTGACCGCTCCGGTGGCCACGATCTGCATGGGCATGGCCGCGTCGATGGGGGCATTCCTCCTCGCCGCCGGGACTCCGGGGAAGCGCTCGGCCCTTCCCAACTCGCGGATCATGATCCACCAGCCGTCGGGTGGGTCGCAGGGAACCGCATCGGACATCGAGATCCAGGCACGAGAAGTACTGTTCGCTCGTGAGAGGTTGAACCAACTTCTGGCCGATCACACCGGACAGACTGTCGAGCAGGTCGGCGAGGACGTGGACCGCGACCGGTACATGTCTCCCGCCGAGGCCGTAGATTATGGTTTGATTGATCGGATCATCGAGCCGGGAACGACTGACGAGGAGACCGGGCCCGGTCCGAAAGACGAGGGAATAGGTGGGGGAGAGGTGAAGGCGATGCCCACGGAGGCCCGTGAGGACGGGCCCCAGGCGGGCTAACCACGGACGTCGTCAGGAGATTCACGCATGGCCGGTGACAAGCACCTGCGCTGCTCGTTCTGCGGGAAGTCGAAGGACAGCGTCAAGAAGTTCATCTCGGGGCCCAACGTCTACATCTGCAACGAGTGCATCTCGCTGTGTAACGAGATCCTCGCTGAAGAAGAGGACCGTGAAGCGACCAGTCAGATCGCCGAGGTCCTCATGCCATCCGAGGTCAAGGAAGTCCTGGACGAGTACGTAATCGGCCAGGAGGTCGCCAAGAAGACGCTCGCCGTGGCCGTGTACAATCACTACAAGCGGATCAACAACCAGAGCCTCATCGACGACGTCGAGATCGAGAAGTCGAACATTCTGCTTCTTGGGCCGACCGGCGTCGGCAAGACGCTGCTCGCCCAGACGCTCGCCCGCATGTTGCAGGTCCCGTTCACGATCGCCGACGCCACTACGCTCACGGAGGCAGGATACGTGGGCGAGGATGTCGAAAACATCCTGGTCCGGCTGCTCCAGGCCGGTGACTACAACGTGGCCGAGTGCGAACGCGGCATCGTCTACGTGGACGAGATCGACAAGATCGCGCGCAAGAGCGAGAACCCATCGATCACGCGCGACGTCAGCGGTGAAGGGGTCCAGCAGGCGCTCCTCAAGATCCTGGAAGGGACGGTGGCCTCCGTACCTCCGCAGGGGGGAAGGAAGCACCCGCAGCAGGAGTACATCCAGATCGACACCAGCAACATCCTGTTCATCTGCGGTGGAGCGTTCGACGGCCTGGAGGAGATCATCCAGGATCGGCTCGGGAAGAGGCAAATCGGTTTCGACGATTCCGAGAATCGCGCCGACGCCGACGGAGAAGAGCCGCTGCAGCACGTCGAGCCGGAAGACCTCCTTCGATACGGCCTCATCCCGGAACTCGTGGGCCGGCTCCCGGTGATGGTTACGCTTCACGACCTGGACGAGGACGCGTTCGTCGAGATTCTCACTCGCCCGAAGAACGCCCTCGTCAAGCAGTACGAGAAGATGTTCGAGCTCGAGGGGGTGGGACTGACCTTCGATCCGAAGTCGTTGCGGGCCGCGGCCCGCAAGACCATGGAGCGGGGAACCGGGGCCCGGGGCCTGCGCGCCGTGCTCGAGCGCGTGATGACGGACATCATGTTCGAACTTCCGTCACGCGACGACGTGCGCGAAGTCGTGATCACGGAGGAGACGATTACGGACGACAAGGAACCTCTCCTCATTCTGGAGCCGGAACCCAAGCGACGCGAGGCATAGCGCCCCCGTGAGTCGCGATCGCGCAGAAGAGACCTCGCCGCGCATCAAGCGGGTGGAGTTCGCCGGCGCGATCGGCATGGCGGGCCAGGGCGCGCCCGGTGACCTGCCCCAGGTAGCGATCGCCGGGCGATCGAACTGCGGGAAGTCGAGCCTGATCAACGCGGTCATGGGGCGGAAGAAGCTCGCCCGCGTATCGCAGACCCCGGGGAAGACTCGCGAGATCAACTTCTACGTGGTCAACGAGGAGTTCTTCGTCGTGGACCTGCCGGGCTACGGTTACGCGCGCGCGCCCGAAGATCTGCGTGAACGCTGGCCCGTGCTGATCGACGCGTTTCTGAACGATAATCCGCGGCTGGAGGGCGTCGTGCTCTTGCTGGATGCACGTCGCGGCGTTCTACCTGCGGACCAGCGGCTGCTTTCGTTTCTCGCCGAGCAGGAGACGCCGGTCCTGTACGTCCTCACCAAGATCGACAAGTTGAATCGAGCGGGACAGCGGGCCGCCCTGGAGGCAGTGCGGAGCGCCCTGGAGGCCCCGGCGGACCAGGTCCTGGCAACATCGGCACGGACGAAGGAGGGCCTCGACAGCCTGGTCGAGAGCATATTCGCCCTCGTCACCCCGGACCCAGTGGAGGCAACGTGACAGTCATGCGAGTCCGGTTCATGAGGCGCACGGCGATCGGTTTCGCCGTGCTGGTGGGAGCCGCGTGCGGCGGCTCCCCGGTCCCCGAGTCACCGGTTGGCGCCGGACCGGCTGTTGCCCAGGACAGGGATCGGGGGTGGAACGAATCGCTCGAGACCGCCGGAGCCCGTCCACTGCCTCCCGCCGGCTTCGGCACGTTGAGCCAGGACGACATCACGATCCCCATCGAGGTGCCGGAGGGGAACCTGTTCATCAAGGCGACTCCGCTGACCGAGTGGGTGATCCGGATGACGGCGCCCGACACGTACCGGCGATTGAACGGATACAAGGTCGCGCGCGGCGAGCAGATCCTGGATCGGGCGAGGCGAAACGGCGAGCGCGGGTGGCCGCTCGTGCTGTTCGTGTCCTTCTACACCCGTTCCGTCGAGAGCACGTACGAGCCCAATGACCTGCAGATCCGAGCCCAGAACGTTGTATTTCGGCCGTTCGACATCATCGCGGTAACACCTGACTTCAATCGGGAAAGACTGCGCCAGCAGGAGAGCCAGGTCGCGCTGTACCTGTTCGACGGCGACATCGACCTCGATCTTCCGATGGAACTCGAATACGATGGCAGGCGCAGTGGTCGCTGGTCCGGAATCCGCTCCGTCCTGGACCGGGAACTCACGAAGGTGATGTCGCGCGTTCCCACGAACCAGTAGCATTCGGGTCGAACGGGGAGCGCAGGCCCGCGCAGCTGGAAGGGCGGGTCTACGCGTCGAGCAATTCGAACTGCTTCAGCTTCCGGTACAACGTCCGTTCGCCGATCCCCAGACGCTCGGCCGCTTTGCGCCGATTCCCCCGTACCTCCTCGAGCGCGATCCTGATGGCCTCACGCTCCACGTCGTCCATCGTCATGTCGGGAGTGAGTCGGATCGCCGGCGCCGGATCGCTGGCGAACGACGCCGTGGCCATGTCGCCGGAAGCGTCTGAGATTTCGATCGGCTCAACCCCGATATCGATGAGGGGAGAAGAGCCCGTCAGCTCCGGGTGGCGTCCCCGGTAGCGTTCGAATTCCGATCGTAGATCCTCGAGGTCCATCTTCATCTCCACCAGGGTACGGAAGATGAACTCCATCTGCGGGATCCTGCTCGCCACCGGTCCCTCGTCACCGCCTGGTTCATCGAGAGCGACCAGGGAAGCGATCGACGGAGTCGGAAGCAGCGACCTTCCACCTCCAGAACGGATCTCGGGCGGAATATCCACCGCTCGGATCACCGAGCCAGGTGCCAGCACCACCATCGACTCCACCAGGTTGCGCAGTTCGCGCACGTTGCCGGGCCAATCGTACTCTAGGAGAATCTGCATCGCCTCCGGCGCCAACCCCTTGAACTCCCGGTCGTGGGCTTCACTTACCTCGCGCACGAAGTTCCGGACCAATATCGGGATGTCCGGTTTTCGTTGACGCAGGGCGGGAAGCTCCAGGTGAAGGACGTTGAGTCGGTAGTACAGGTCACGGCGGAATGTCCCGCGCCGGACGGCCTCGCGGAGATCCTGGTTGGTGGCCGCGATAACGCGGACATCCACCTGTATCTCCGTGTCCCCCCCCACGCGCATGAACCGACGGGCCTCCAGGACGCGCAGAAACCTTGTCTGGAGCTGGGACGGCATTTCCCCGATCTCGTCCAGGAGAAGCGTTCCACCGTCGGCTAGCTCGAACATGCCCCTTCGCCGCGACGTCGCCCCGGTAAACGCGCCCTTCTCGTGCCCGAACAACTCAGACTCGAGCAGGGACTCGGGGACCGCAGCGCAGTTCATGGCGATGAACGGCTTGCTCCGACGCGGAGACAGGAGATGGATCGCCCGCGCCGCGAGTTCCTTTCCCGTCCCGCTTTCGCCCGTGATGAGTACCGTCGAGTTCACGGGGGCTATGAGGTGAATCCGATCAAGCACCTCGCCCATCGCCTCGGTCCGACCGACAATCCCTGTCTCGACCTGCAGCCTGTAGCGATCGAGTTGATTCCTCAGAGCGACCTGGACCTCATCGGAATCCGGCGGGGCCGGTATCGCTTCGTCCAGATCGAAGAGGCGGGCGACCCTGCGTAGCTCCTCGGAATCGTGCTCGGGTACGACGGCCAACAAGGGCGGCCGGGGAATGGCGCCGGCGAATACACCGGACAATTTCGACGCGACCGTCTCGTCGAGGCTCCCGGTGAGCACGAGCGCCATCTCCTCGAGCGCGGGGCGTAGGCGGGACTCTATCTCTCCCGGAGATTCGATCATCTCCACATCGTGTCCGTCGGCGGCCGCAGCCTCGCGGACGGCGACGGCACTGTCCAGATCGCCCATCTCGATGAAGACTCGGGCCACCGCGGAACCTCCGGCTCAGTCGTGGTTGGTGAAACGACCGCGGACGAGGTCCACGGCGTGATCGACGAAAACGGATAGGACATCCAGCCCATCCGCGACACCGCCGGGGCTGCCCGGGAGGTTGATAACGAGCGTGGCGCCTCGCACTCCCGCGACGCCGCGTCCCAGGGCCGCACGGGGGGTCTTTCGAAGACCCTCTACGCGGATGGCCTCGGCAATGCCGGGAGCCGGGCGATCGAGCACGGCTCGAGTCGCCTCCGGGGTGACATCCCTGGGCGTCAGCCCTGTTCCTCCCGTGGTGAGCAGCAGATCGCAGTCATCCTGGTCGCACAGACGCACCAGGTTATCGGCTATGGGGCCCGTCTCGTCAGGGACCTGTACTCGCTCGGACAGCCGGTAGCCCCGCTGACGCACCCAGTCCTCGATCAGGGAGCCGGACGCATCCTCCCGGGCCCCTGCCGCTACCCCATCGGATACGGTCAGCACCGCGACGCGCAACTCTCGACCCTGGCTCACCGCACCAGAGATCCGCCGTCGTAGAACGGGAGAGCCGTGACCACTCCGGGGATATCACGATCGCGAATCCGGATGCTCATGTCGTCGCCCGGCCTGGCGTCCACCGGCAGGTAGGCTGTCCCGATACCGCATCCGAGAGTTGGACTGAGCGTGCCACTGCGCACCGCTCCCACCGCTTCGCCCCCGAAGATCACATCGTAACCGGGACGTGGAAATCCACGTTCGGTCAGCTTGAATCCCCTGAGCCGACGCGTCAGGCCCGCCTCCTTCTGCGCGAGCAGGGTATCCTGCCCGACGAACGAGTCCTTGCCCAACTTCACCAGCCAGGAAAGGCCTGCCTCGAGCGGTGAGGTCCCTTCGTCGATATCGTTTCCGTACAGTGCATATCCCATCTCGAGTCGCAGAGAGTCGCGGCACCCGAGGCCGGAAGGTATCAGGCCGTGGTTCTCGCCGGCCTCCAACAAGCGATTCCAAACGGACCGGGTGGCTTCGGGCGGCAGGTAAAGCTCGAAACCCGCCTCGCCCGTATAGCCCGTGCGGCTGATGACGCCCGCGGCTCCGTCTACGTGCCCTTCCTCAAACCAGTAGAAGCCCATCGGGGCCAGTTCCACATCGACGAGGGGCTGCAGGATCGCTTCGGCGGCGGGTCCCTGAAGGGCGATGAGACCGATGTCATCGCTCTCGTTCGTGAGTTCGACATCGAAGTCACCGGCCAACTCAGTGACGTGAGCCCAGTCCTTGTCGATGTTGGCCCCGTTTACTACCAGGCGGAAACGTTGCTCTCCCATCCGGTACACCAACAGATCGTCGACGATGCCTCCGTCCGGGAGGCAGAACACGCTGTACTGGACTTGGCCGAGCGCCAGTTGCGCCGGATCGTTCGTGGTCACGTACGAGATGAACGCCAGGGCGCCAGGTCCTTCCACCATGAACTCGCCCATATGGGACACGTCGAACATCCCGGCCGCCGAGCGCACGGCCTCGTGTTCGCGCGTGATCCCCGTGGGGTACTGGACGGCCATCTCGAAGCCCGCGAAAGGTACCATCTTGGCCCCCAGGGCCACGTGGGCTTCATACAGCGGCGTTCGTTTCAGGTCACTCATGATGGCCGCTAGCATCCTTTCTATTCCGGGCCCGCCCGTTCGCGGACGCCGGCTGGTGGATCATCGGAATCAGAGAATGTAACGCCGAAGGTCGTCGTCTTCGACGATTCGCGCCAGCCGGTCGCGGACGGTCTGCGCATCGACCAGGAAGTGCCGGGGCCCCTCGCTGTCCGGCAGGTTGAACATCACGTCCTCGAGGAGTGTGGTCAGTACAGTATGCAATCGCCGGGCCCCAATGTTCTCCAGGCTCTGGTTCACGTCCGCTGCGATCCGCGCGATTTCGTGGATTGCATCCTCCGTAAACTCCAGCTCGGCGCCCTCGGTGGCCACGAGGGCCATGTACTGGGTGAGCAGCGCGTTCTTGGGCTCGAGAAGAATCCTCACAAACTCGGCCTCACCGAGGCTGTGCAGCTCGACCCGGATCGGGAACCTGCCCTGCAGCTCCGGAATGAGGTCGGACGGGCGGGAAACGTGAAATGCCCCGGCGGCGATGAACAGGATGTGCTCGGTGCCGACCATTCCGTAGCGAGTCTGCACCGTCGAACCCTCCACGATCGGCAGGAGGTCGCGCTGTACCCCTTCCCGGGATACGTCGGGTCCCTGGTCTCGTCGCGACCCTGCCACCTTGTCCAGCTCATCCAGGAAGACGATCCCCATGTGCTCGGCGCGGGCCACCGCCTCGTCCACGACCTCGTCCATGTCGATCAGCTTGTCCGTCTCTTCCGACAGCAGGTAGCGGCGTGCCTCGGCGACGGTGACCATGCGCCGCCGTGTGCGCTTCGGGAGCATGTCCTGGATCATCTCGCCAATGTTGAAATCCATCCCATCCACTCCCATGGCGCCAATATCCAGGGCCGGCGACGCGCTCTCCGACACATCCACCTCCACTTCCCGGTCTTCCAACTTCTCGGCCTTCAACAGGTCCCGGAGCTTCTCCCGCGTGCGACGACGGCGCCCGTCGAGCGATTCCTCTCCCTCCAATCGCTCCACGTGAGGCGTCCCGCTCGTCCCGGCCACGAATGTGCGGGCGGACTCTGGTTCGGCGGCCTCCTCCACGGGGCCGGGCCTCGACGCGTCCGCATCGGCGACCGGCGGAAGAAGCAGGTCCAGCAACCGCTCCTCGACCCGGTCCGCCGCCACCTCGCGGAATTCGCCTTCCTTTTCACTGCGCACCATGTTGACCGCGATGTCCACCAGGTCACGAACCATGGACTCGACGTCGCGTCCCACGTAGCCCACTTCCGTGAACTTCGATGCTTCGACCTTGATGAACGGTGCCCCCGCGAGACGCGACAGGCGGCGGGCGATCTCGGTCTTCCCGACACCGGTCGGACCGATCATGATGATGTTGTTCGGCAGGATCTCGTCCCGCAGATCGGGATCCACGTGTTGCCGACGCCATCGGTTCCGTAGGGCTATGGCCACGGCCTTCTTGGCTTCGTCCTGCCCGACGATGTACTTGTCCAGTTCTTCCACGACCTTTCGCGGAGTCAGAGACGCGAAGTCGCTGGACTCTTCCCGCGCTATCTGCGCCGTCATCCCCCGAGCTCCAGGACCGTGATGTTCGTATTCGTATAGACACAGATGTCGGCCGCCACGCCGAGCGCCTCTCGCACGATGCCCGTGACAGGGAGCTCTGAATGAGCGGCCAGGGCGCGCGCGGCGGCGAGCGCGTAAGCCCCGCCCGAACCCACTGCCAGCACCCCGTCGTCCGGCTCGATGACCTCGCCAGTGCCGGAGACCAGCAGGCTGTGTTCCCGGTCCGCCACGATCATCAAGGCCTCAAGGCGTCGCAGGTATCGGTCGGAGCGCCAATCCTTGGCCAACTCGACCGCGGCCCGCATCAGGTTCGCCGGGTGGCGTTCAAGTTGTGACTCGAACTTCTCGAACAGGGTCAGCGCGTCGGCGACCCCGCCTGCGAAGCCCGCCAGGATCTTGCCACCCTTCATGCGACGGACCTTGGTCGCGCCGGCCTTCACCACCGTGTCATTCATGGTGACCTGGCCGTCTCCACCGATCGCGACACCGTCGTCGCGCCGCACACACAGAATGGTCGTCGCTCGTAGAGAGCTCACCGGAAACTCCTCTCGAGAACGGCGGGCAGGCCGCCGTTCGGGTCAGTCGGCTCTCGGATGAGCCTGTCGATAGGCCTGCACAAGCCGCTCGCGGGACGTGTGCGTATAGATGCGGGTCGTCGAGAGGCTCGAGTGCCCCAGCAGTTCCTTCACGGCCAGCAGGTCCGCCCCTTCGTCCAGCATGTGTGTCGCGAACGTGTGCCTGAGGGCGTGCACGGAGAGGTTCTCCCCCTCGGCCGCCCAGGCCAGCCACGCCCCCACGGAACGCTGGATCTGCCTGCGAGAGATGCGCGTTCCGCGACGCGAAATGAAGAGCGGACGCTCACCTCCGGTCTCGAGCACACGGCTCGACACGTCAGCGCGCCGGGAAAGGTATCCTTCGAGGGCCTCACGGGCCCGCGCGCCGACGGGCAGGATGCGCTCCTTGTCTCCTTTCCCCACTACCTTCACGAGTCCGCGCGGCAGATCGAGATCGGCGTCGTCCAAACCCTGGACCTCGGCCAGGCGTAGACCGCACGAGTAGATGATCTCGATCATCGCACGATCTCTCACCGCCAGGGGCCGGTCGCCGGTCGCATATGCCTCGAGTGACGCGAACAGGGCCTCCGATTGGCCCTGGGTGAGGTACCCCGGAAGCTCCTTACGTTTCCGCGGCGTACGCACGAGCCGGGCGGGATTGTGCGACACCACGTCGGTGCGGTGAAGAAACCGGTAGAACGCGCGCACGGCAGAGAGCTTCCGGGCTACGGTGGAGCGTTTCAAACCGCGGCCATCCAATTCACCGAGCCACGATCGGATATCCAGCCTGTCCACATCGGCCCAGGTCCACCCGGGCCGATCCATGTGACCGCCCAGGAAGGCCAGGAAGTCGGCGAGGTCACGCCGGTAGGCAGCCTCCGTGTGTACGGAGAGCCGGCGCTCGACGCGCACGTACCGAAGAAAGGCGTCGATTTGAACGCCACAGTGATCACTCACGGTTTCGCCCGCGCACGGTCGCCGATTCGCGGGCGATGTTCGTCCGCCCAGCGCTGGAACTCCGCGAGAGCCCTGGCGGAGTAGGCGGCCCGTCGCTTCTTCTTCCCTCCGCGCACCTTTTCCTCCAGCGGATCGAGCAAGCCGAAGTTCGCGTTCATGGGCTGAAAGTGATCCGGGTTCGCTTCCCGAAGGTAGCGATACAGTCCACCCAGCATTGTGGTCGGAGGCGGGAGCGCGGGATCCAGCCCCCGCTCCAGCCGGTCGACGTTGAGCGCCGCGATTAGGCCGCTCGCGATCGATTCCGTGTAGCCCTCCACCCCAGTGAGTTGCCCCGAGAACATGAGGCGCGGATCGCCGGGCAGCCCCCCGTGCGCAGACAACGCCCTCGGAAAGCACAGATACGCGTTGCGGTGAATCGATCCGTGCCTGAGGAACTCCGCGTCTTCGAGTCCCGGGATGATCCGGAACACCCGTTCCTGTTCGCCACGCCTGAGGCGGGTCTGAAAACCCACCAGGTTCCACATGCGACCCCTCAGGTCCTCTGCCCTGAGTTGCGCGACGGCGTGGTGTCTGCGGCCAGTCACGGGATCGTTGAGCCCGACGGGCCGCATGGGGCCGAAGCGCAGGGTATCCCGGCCGCGCCGCGCCATGACCTCGATCGGCAGACAGCCCTCGAAGTAGGGTACGTTTTCCCAATCGTGGCCTTCATGGATGTCGGCGCCCAGGAGAGCATCGATGAAGGCCTCGTAGGCGGCCTCGTCCAGTGGGCAGTTGAGGTATGCCGCCTCGCCCTTCCCGTATCGCGACCCCAACCACGCGACGTTCTCGTCGATCGACTCGCGCGAGAAGATGGGAGCGATGGCGTCGAAGAAGGACAGCCCGTCCGTGCCCAGTCGTTGGCGGATCGACTCCGAGAGCGCATCGGAAGTGAGAGGCCCGGTGGCGACGATCGCAGGGGCGGGCGGAAGGTCAGTGACCTCCCCACGCACCAGGCGAATCCCGGGCTCCGCCTCCAGCCGGCCGGTTACAGCCTCGGCAAACAGGTGGCGATCTACAGCCAGTGCACTGCCCGCCGGGACGCGAAACTCGTCTGCCACCTCGAGGAGAAGACAGCCGAGAGTCCGCATTTCAGCCTTCAACAGACCGTGTGGGGTATCGTGATTCTCCGACTTGAAGGAGTTGGTGCACACGATTTCCGCGAGGCGGTCGGTCTGGTGGGCGGGAGTGGCACGGACAGGTCGCATTTCGTGCAGGTCCACCTGGTACCCGAGGCGGGCCAACTGCCACGCCGCCTCGGACCCGGCGAGACCGCCTCCAACCACGGTGACGCGTCGATCAGCCATCGGTTCCCGCACTGCTCCCGAGACTACTTCCGGCGTCGGCCGCCCCTGGGGCGTGGCCCGCGGGCAGCCCGTGCCGCCAGCAACTCGACAGCCTGGTCCATCGTGATGTCATCGGGCGACATGTCCTTCGGAAGCGAGGCGTTCAGCTTCCCGTGCTTTACGTAAGGTCCATAGCGCCCATCCAGGAGGTTGACCGGCTGGCCGTCCTGCGGGTGGGCGCCGAGCTCACGAAGGGGCTTTGCCGCCGTGCGTCGCCTTCCTCCCTTGGGCTGCGAGAGCAGCTCCAGGGCCCGGTCCAGGGTGACGGTATACACGTCGTCTGTCTTGTCGAGAGAGCGGAAGTCGCCGTCGTGCACGACGTACGGCCCGTAGCGGCCGATGCCGGCGCGTGTCGGCTCTCCGTCCTCCGGGTGGGCACCGAGGTCCCGGGGAAGCGACAGGAGGCGCAGTGCGATCTCCAGCGTCACCTCGTCTGTACCCATCCCCTTGGCGAGCGAGGCCCGCTTCGGCTTCTCACCGTCGTCGACCTGCTCTCCCAGCTGCACGAACGGACCGAAACGACCGGTCCTCACGTACACCGGCAGACCCGTCTCGGGATCTTTCCCGATCGGCTGGTCGGCCCGTTCCCGGTCTGCCACCAACTCGGCGGCCTTCTCGGGCGAAAGCTCCGCGGGAGCGACGTCCTCGGGAATGGTCACCCGGAGGGGTTCCCCGTCTGCCGCCGTCTCGAGGAAGGGCCCGAATCGGCCGATACGGAGCTCGCCGCCAAGATCGTCAAAATCAGTCAGAGTCGACGCGACCCGGGGGTCGATTTCCGCGGCCCGGTTCTCGAGTCGGTCTTCGAAGCCGTTCTTTCCACGATAGAATTCGTCCAAGAACGCTCGCCAGTCCACTTCGCCGTCCGCGATCGCGTCGAGACCCTTCTCCATCTCGGACGTGAATCCCGGGTCCACCAGGTCCTCGAAATTCTTCTCGAGCAGACCCGTCACGGCGAACGCGATGAACGTGGGCACGAGCTGCTTGGCGCGGCCGGCGACGTACCCGCGCTGACGGATCGTGTCCACGATGGTGGCGTAGGTCGACGGACGTCCGATACCCTCGGCCTCGAGAGCCTTGACCAGCGAGGCGTCCGTGTAGCGGGCCGGCGGACGCGTCTCGTGGAATTCCGGCCTGATTTCCCGGGTCTCGACGGGGTCGCCGGATTCGAGAGGCGGAAGGACCACTTCCCGATCCTCCAGCACCGCCTCGGGATCATCGCTTCCCTCCACGTACGCCCGCAGGAAGCCTGCGAACTCGAGCGTGTTCCCGCGCGCCCTGAACTCGACTCCGTCCCCGCGAAGCGATGCCGATACCCTGAGCTGCTTCGCATCGGCCATCTGGGTGGCCACCGTCCGCTTCCAGATCAACTCGTAGAGAGCCGCGTCCACGCCCGCCATCCGCAACTCGGCCGCGGTCAGCATGGACGTTCCCGCGGGACGGATCGCTTCGTGCGCTTCCTGCGCGCCCTTAGACTTCGTCTTGAAGTTCCGGGGCGACGCGCTCAAGTACTCGGAACCGTACAGGGACTCAACCTTGTCGCGGGCCGCTCCGATCGCCTGTCCCGACAGGTGCACCGAATCCGTCCGCATGTAGGTGATGTGGCCCGCCTCGTACAGGCGCTGGGCCACCTGCATGGTTTGGCGCACCGTGAGATTCAGCTTGCGGTTCGCTTCCTGCTGCAGCGTGGAGGTGGTGAAAGGGGGATACGGTCTCAGGGTGACCGGCTTCGACTCGACCTGGTCTACCTCGAAGTCGACGCCCTTCAGTCGGGCTCGAAGGGCCTCGACATCGGACTCGCCAAAAACGGATACGGCGCCGGGCTTCTTCGGCTGCCCGGTCGCGGGGTCGAAGTCCGCGCCCTTCGCGACGGGGATTCCGTCCACCTGGGTCAGTTGCGCCTCGAACTCCTGGCCATCGCGCGCAAAGGTGGCGGCAAGGTCCCACCAGGCGCCGCTCCTGAATCTCCGACGCTCCCGCTCGCGGTCCACCACCAATCGCACGGCCACGGACTGCACCCGGCCGGCGGAAAGTGGCGTGCGGCTGATCGGGTCCACCGGAGAGATCTTCTTCCACAACAGCGGCGAAAGGCCATAGCCCACCAGGCGGTCCAGGATGCGCCTGGCCTGCTGGGCGTCGACCTGGTTCAGATCCAGCTCGCCTGGATGCTTGACGGCATCTCGTACCGCCTGCGCCGTGATCTCGTTGAAACGAACGCGCCGAAACCGACTGCCATCGTCCTTGTCGTAACCCAGCTTGACCGCGATGTGATAGCCGATCGCCTCTCCCTCGCGGTCCGGGTCCGTGGCGATCAGGATATCCTCGGCCGACTTCGCCTGCTTCTTGAGCTGGTCGAGCACCTTCCCTTTGCCGCGGACCGTGACGAACTCCGGCTCGTAGCCGTTGTCCACGTCCACCGCGAGA
>CAYWLF010000020.1:0-18290 GCA_964458875.1 uncultured Gemmatimonadota bacterium | reverse complement strand
TCGCCTACAACATCGTGGCCGTGACTGCGGCGGCAGCGGGTTTGATCAATCCGCTGGTGGCCGCCATTCTCATGCCGGCGTCGAGCGCCATGGTGATCTGGGGCTCGTCCCGAATCGAGGCCTCGATGAACGGCGGACCCACATGAACTCGATCTTCTTCCTTCTCCCGATCGCCCTGATCCTGGGTGGGATATTCGCCGCGCTGTTCGTGAAAGCCGCGCGCGACGGACAGTTCGACGACCTGGACGATCCGCCGGAGCGCATGCTGCACGACTGAACCGATCGGGCGTGCCCCGGTCAGCCGGCCTGTGCGACTACGCGCTCGGCGCGGCGGGAGCGCCTTTCCCCGGCGCCGATTCATAGAGGACGGGACGAACGATCTCCGAATGCAGGCTCCACCATTCTCTCGCCCGGTCCAGATTCCAGGTTTCCTCCAGGGGAACGGATCGTAACGCGGCGTCTATCTCTTCCACCGACTGATAGCGTTCTTCGGGCCACTTCTCCAGGCACTTCAGGACGATCGACTCGAGTTGGATCGGGATCTCGATTTCCGTGACCTCGGAGGGCGGTACGGGCGGCTTCCGCACCTGGTCAACCAGGGTCTGCAGGTGGGTCCGGCATTGAAACGGCGGCTGGCCGGTCAACAGGTAGTAGGCGACCGCTCCCAGTCCATAAAGGTCGGCGCGAGTGTCCACTCGCCCCTCGTCTCGTATCGCTTCCGGCGCCATGTACTCCGGCGTTCCAAGGATGAGCCCTGCCTTGGTCACACCTTCCCCATCGCCCGATTCCACGTGCTTGGCGAGACCGAAGTCCAGGACCTTCACGAAGTCGAACAGTCCTCCCCGCTGCGTGACGAAGATGTTCGCGGGTTTCATGTCCCGATGTACGATCTGACGGGCGTGGGCCTCCGCCAGGGAGCCGCATACCTGCGTCAGGAGAAAGACCGTTCGTTCGGCAGTGAGCGGACCGAAACGTCGTACGAGGCGCTGGAGATCGAGCCCTTCCAGGTATTCCATCGCGTAGTAGAACGTGTTCTGACCTGCGCGGCCGAAGTCGAAGATCGTGATCGTGTTGGGGTGCGTGAGACTGGAGGACAGCTGTACCTCGCGCTCGAAGCGGGCGAGCGCGTCCAGGTCCAGGCTTCCCGAGACTCGCAAGACCTTCACCGCGCTCGGTCGGCACATTCGGGCGTGCCGGGCCACGAACACCTCGCCCATGCCCCCTCTTCCCATCTTCCGTTCGATGGTGTAGTTGCCAAGCTGCTTCGCCCTGTGTGCCTTACGGCGGAGGCTGTACAGCGTCCGCGTGACCAGGACCGAGGTGGCTGCCAGGATGAGAAGCCCGACGGCCATAACGACGAGGTGGTTCTGAAAGGCCGCCTGTCCTCCTCTACCGGCCCAGTATTCCCTCGCCTCGGGCATAAACGCGTAGCTGAACACCTGGGCGAGAGCCGGCGCTGCGACGCCTATCGCGCCCAGGCTCGCCTGGTATCCGACTCGCCACGGGATCACCGCGGCGGGAATGAAGAGCAGCAGCGCAATCGCGAGCTCGGGCGGATAGTCAGGGCTGATCACGCCCATGCTGAATACGACCAGAACCATGTTGACCGCGAGCACGGTGAACGCGGTGACCTGGAGGCGTCGGACGCCTGGGACTCCAACGAACAGCGAGCCGAACGCGAGGGCGAACGAGAGGAGGTGTCCGGCATCCAGCCAACTCTCCAGGCCTTCCAGGGCATTGGCGGCCAGCTGGGGCCTGTCAATAAACGCACGAGAAAGCAGAATCAGGATCAGGCTGATCACGAGTCCCAGACCGAAGACGAGGCGGCACCGGTCCGTGAGAAGGGCCCTCTCCTCTTCGCCAAACGAGCGATCCGCCGTCAGCGGTAGAGACCCCGACGTACCCGGTCCCGGCTGATTCAAGGGATGCATGAAGATTTCATCCGTTACGGACATCGGAACCCCCTGTCGCTCGTATCGTGCGGCCAACGGAGAAAGGTCACCGAGTAATCTCCGGCGGCTCCTCCCGGCGGTGTCCAGCGGGCTTCCCACAGATAACCCCGGCCGCCCCCGGACTCCACGCCCCGTACCTCGACAAAACGATCATCGTCCCAGGTGACGATCGTCTTCTCCCCCGTCCGCGATCGGCGCAGTTCGAGCATGGGACCGTCCGAGGGGAGCAGAGATCCCGGGGGTGCGTCGAGCCAGCGCACCGTCACCGTATCACGCCCACAACTCGTCTGTGTGACGACCAGGTGCTCCGGGCGCGGGTCTCTCGCACGCGGGAAGATGTTGCGCTTTGAACCGGGATCACCCGAAAGGGGATCGACCCGGGCGTATCCTCCGTCGCTCAATTCCGCCGTCAGCCCTACGATCTCGGCCTGGAGGAACTCAGCGAATCCGGGTCCATACAGAGTCGATCCGCCCTCGTAGTGCTGGGCCTGGTATTCTTCCCGCGTTGCTACGTACTGCATGTACCCGTTGGCCAGTCCGACCACGGCTGTCGCTCGAATGCCCAGTTCGTTTTCCGCCGAGACGCCAAGCATCGCCTCCCGGATCCGGAACCCCACTTCGGTCGTCATCTCGAGGGGCACGGCCGCGGCCGCCAGGTCTCCGATCTGCACGACCATGAGCTGCGCTTCGGTAGGAAGGTGGAGGTTCCCCATCCCGAGGCGCAGGATCCAGGGCAGCCTGCGTTTCGGAGCCTGGCAGCCGCTGCTGGTGGTATCGACCGCGCCCTCTTCCGCGTGCAGCGGGAAGAGACCCAGGACCTTCCAGTCCTTCAGATTGCTCTGGCTGCCTTCGGACCCGGCCGCCGCTCCCGAGCCCACCTGGGGCTCGGGGCACAGGTGGGTCGAGGCTTCCGGGCCTGTAAGTGGGACGGTCCCGAACGACCTCCTGATCCGAAGGTCGGAACGAAGGTCGCGGCCGGCGTGATCGAAAATTCGGATCGCCTGGGCCGCGAGGGCGTCTCCCGTCTCGTTGATGAACGCGCGCGCCCTGCGGACGCATTCGGACCCGGGGTCATCGGCAGCGGAAGTCCATTCGTCGAGAGGCTTGGGAGTACGAGGACCTCCCGGCCGAACACCTCTTCTCTGTGCAGGTCGCTCGCAGTCGTGATTGAGGCTGCCCTCCAGGACGACGTCTCCCTCCGCGCCGTTTGCTACCAGGTGAACGGTCGCCGGGACGAATCGCGGGACGGCTTGGGTCAGCGTGTCCATGTGCCTCTCCAGCCCGCGTTCCACGAAACCCGAGATGTCTGCGTCGTAGAGGTCATTGGCGGGAGGGTTGCCCGTCGGATGGTACGCGAAGACGCTCAACGCGCCGGCCGGTACCGTGTCTCCCAGCGAAGAAATCGTGTCCACCCGGAGCATGGTCCATGTCGGATCCACGGCCCTCTGCTCCTTGCTCAGACCGGGCGGCGGTGTCGGCCGGCCATCTACGGCCGGGTTCCTGGCATGGGTTTCGAGACTTCGATTCCTGGTGAATCCCCATACGCGGTCCTGTACCCACCCGGCTGCAGCCCGGGTCATTCCCCGTGATGCCTCTCGGATCGCCATCGCCACGCGGTCCGCCAGGAACTCGACGACGGCAGGGTCGAACCCCGGGATGCCCGATGCAAACTGGTTGTAGCTGCGACTGGAGAAGAAATGCCCGGGCCCGGCATGGGTGTGGGTGGCGGTGAGCACCAGTCTGTCAGCGCCGATGCCGGTTTCGGCGGCCACCCGCTCGGCCGCCTCTCGATGCAGCAGAAACGACGGCTGGGCGAGGTCGACAGTGACCCAGGCGATCCTCTCACCGCGACCATCCTCCAGGATCATCGCCCGCGCGTACAGTCGCTGTCGATGCCCGCGAGCTACCCCCCCCGCCGGGCCATAGTCGCTGAGTCCGAGCCCAGGCGGAGGAGTGATGTCAGCGCGCCCGAATCCGACCTTGAGGCCCGGAACGCCTGGTGCAGTGGGTTCCGCGGATCGCGTGGCGGAGGTCGTGATCTCCGTGGAGGCACAGCAGCACAGTACTGCCGAACCGGTGACCGCCAGGAGGGCCGCGATCCACGAAGTTCCGCACCGTCCGGCCCGGGTCGTCACCACAGGGCTCCCAGCACTACGGAATCGCTGAACCCCAACCCCAGCCACCACGAAGCGTTGTAACGCCCGGGCTCCGCTCGGGCTCCTCCGTCCCGTGCGGCGAGGACGTGCAGTTCGACGGTGACGTATCGCTGACGGCGGCCGACAGCTACGTCGAGGCCGAAATCGAGATGTGTCAGGCCGGCGCCACTAAAATACGCCGCTTGGTCCGGGTTCTGGCGGTCGATCTCCTGTCCCGCGCTCCAACCGGCCAGGGCGCTCAGGTATGCTGCGATGATGGGGTCATAGGAAGGGAGCACCGGTACCCTCAGGTCCAGGCTCGTTTCGATGTACGCACCTCGCACCCGGCTCACGTCGATCCACACGGCGACCCGCGGAACGAACGGACCCACGGATATCCTCGACGTGGCATAGAGTTCGGTGGTGTTTACCGCGTCAGCGGATTGGTTGAAGGACCCATCCGCAAACTGGTACCGGACGACCCCTACGGTGAAGTCGACCACCTTTGAACTCGCGGCCACTTCGAGCCACAGGTCGTTCTGGCCGAACCAGGTCTGCCCCAGTCCCGTGCTCTTCGGGTCAACCGGATCGACCGAGCCAAGATCGATCGTGCTCCACCACCCGCCCGTGATACTCGAGCGGCCCTGGGCTGCCGTAATGAAGAAGTCGGGTTGTAGCACCCAGGCGCTGTTACGTAGGACGCCCCGCCATACGTAGGTACTTCGGACCACGGCATCGCCCCCGAAGATCCAGCCGTCCTGCGCGGAGAGCGGGCCGGGGATGAGGGACCACAACAGGAGGGGGGCCAGGCTCCGGAGCCAGCGGTACGACCATGCAGCCCTGACGGACGTACGCATGATCCTCAGTCCGCGCGATGGGGAACGCTCGCCCGGGAGGAGGGAGACCCGGGAGCGACGTACCAGTCCTCAAGATCTACTGATTGCGGGTCGCGCAGCAAGTCGAGCACGCTTCGACGAGGGAAGAGGCGAACGTCCCCGGCGGCCAGCCACACCCTCCGATTCGCACGAAACCCCGTTGCCTCCGTATCTTCTTCGATCTCGTTTCGGCAAAGACGCCGTAAGGACAACGCGAAACCAACGGGGAGCGGATGGGATTCTTCCAGTGGCTGTCTGACTTCGGTACCCGGTACATCGTGGAAATGGGCGTCACCGTGGGAGGGGAGACGATTCCCTACATGGTCATCCTCCTCCTCGGCACCGGCGTCTTCCTGACCCTGCGGCTGGGCTTCATTCAACTCCGGCGTCTCGGCCACGGGTTCAAGGTCACATCGGGCGCCTACGACGATCCCGATGAGCCTGGAGATGTTTCCCACTTCCAGGCCCTCACCACGGCCCTGTCGGCTACCGTGGGGATCGGGAACATCGCGGGCGTGGCGATCGCCATCCACTGGGGCGGTCCCGGTGCCTTGTTCTGGATGTGGGTCACGGCGGCCCTCGGAATGGCCACCAAGTTTACCGAGGTCACGCTCGCTCAGAAGTATCGCGTGATCGAGGAAACTCATGGGCACGCATGGGAGGGGACGGTCTCCGGCGGCCCCATGTACTACATCGAGCGAGGTCTCGGTCCGAGGTGGAAATGGATGGCCGTGGCGTTTGCCATCCTCCTCGGCCTGACGGCGTTCCTGACCGGAAACGCCATCCAGGCGAACACGGTCGCCGACACGATGCGAACCACGTTCGGCATCCCGGTCTGGGCCACCGGGGTGATCACGTCAACCGTCGTCGCGGCCGTGATCCTCGGCGGGATTACGCGGATCGGTAAGGTCACGGCGATCCTGGCACCGGCCATGGCCGCCCTTTACGTGTTCGGCGCTCTCCTCATCATCATGCTCAACCTCGGGGCCGTGATTCCGGCGTTCGAGTTGATCTTCCGCGAGGCCTTCAATCCGACGGCGGGGGTCGCCGGCACGGGTGTCGGTGCCTTCCTCATGACCATGATGTGGGGCGTTCGGCGGGGCCTGTTCTCGAACGAGGCGGGGCAGGGCTCCGCCCCGATCGCGCACGCGGCGGCCAAGACGGACGAGCCGGTCTCCGAGGGCGTTGTTGCCCTGCTCGAACCGTTCATCGACACGCTCGTCATCTGCACGATGACGGGCCTCGTGATTCTCACCACCGGAGTATGGAGTGAGCGCCTTCCGACCCCGATCGTCCTGAACGGCGGGGACCTCACCTGGGTGAGCGTGGACGCGGAAGGAGCGCGGGCGGCTATCGACGCCCCGCCGGAGCTCGTGATCGCGGACGGACGGCACGTGGAGACCGTGGAAGCGCCTCTTCTCTCGTGGCACGACGTGCACGTGGAGGAGTTGTTTACCGATGCGGACATGACCGTTCCGTTCTCGGGGACGATTCTCCCGGCCGAGGCGATGGCTCGGGCCACGGACGGGAACAACCACTCGACGCTGTACGGGCTGGCCTATGAGAGCGGTGCGCCGCTGACCCAGGCGGGATTCCGGATCGGTCTTTCGCCGCTCGGAGACTGGGGTGGGACGATCGTCGTACTGGCGGTGCTGCTGTTCGCCCTCTCCACCGCGATCTCGTGGAGCTACTACGGGGATCGATGCGCGAACTACCTGTTCGGGTCGGCGGCGGTGCTGCCGTACAAGTTCGCTTTCGTCACGATGCACTTCATCGGGGCGGTGCTCCCGCTTGCCGTGATCTGGAACCTGGGAGATCTCTTCCTGGCCATCGTCATCGTCCCGAACCTGATCGCTCTGGTGCTGCTCTCGCCCCAGGTACTGGCGGAGACTCGCAGCTACTTCGAGCGCAAGCCGTGGCGGGAGAACGAGGAAAAGCGGCGGGCGCTGAAGCGGGCAGGGAAGCTGTAGGGCACTGAGTAGAACAACGAAGCCCCTCCTCGGGGGGGGCTTGGTTGCGTCAGGGTGCTGGGTGCGGTCTCGCCGTACCGCGGACTAAGCGCTCTCGACCAAATGCGCGTTGACGAAACCACGCACTTCTTCCAGTCGGGGCCTGTTCGCATCAGCCCGGGCCGCCACCTCGAGCTGCGCGCTCCGGGCGCCCGCGGCGGACATGGGACAGCGGCCTACGGGAAGATCCCCAGCTCCTCGTAACACACCACGATCTTGTCGATCGAGTTAACGAAGGCGGCCGTTCGGAGGTCGAGGTCGTCGCCGTTTCGCTTCTGGACCTCTCGCACCTGGTGGAACGAGTTGATCATCGTCTCCTCGAGGCCCGAGTTCACCAGGTCCAGTTCGTCAGCTCCGGCTACGTAACTGGCCAGGTCACTGTCGGAGAAGGTCGCTCCCGTCGCCTTCTCGACCGCTGCCAGGATCTGGCGGTGCGCCTTCTCGTCGAACCGCTTCTCCATGCGTCCGAAACGGACGTGAGACAGGTTCTTGAGCCATTCGAAGTACGACACCGTCACCCCGCCCGCGTTGAGGTACAGGTCGGGCAGGACCACCACTCCCTTCTCAGCCAGGATCGCATCGGCCGCCGATGTCGTCGGCCCGTTGGCCGCCTCAGCGATGATCCGCGCCTGGATGCGGGCGGCGTTCTCCTCGTTGATCTGGTTTTCGAGCGCGGCCGGCACGAGGACGTCGCAGTCGAGTTCCAGAGCTTCCCTGGAATTCGGGATGTCCGTGGCTCCCGGGAATCCGAGAACGGACCCCGTCTCTCGCCGGTGGGCGAGCACCCGGTCCAGGTCGAGACCCGCCGGGCGCGCGATCGCGCCTTCGTATTCGGCCAGGCCCACCAGCACGGCTCCATCCTGTTGCAGGAAGTTCGCCGCGTGGTAGCCGACGTTGCCGAGGCCCTGTACCACGACGCGTTTCCCCGAGAGGCCCCTTGAGAGTCCCAGGGCCCGCATGTCCTCCTCGATGTCGCACGCCTCGCGGATGCCGAGATACACCCCGCGGCCCGTTGCCTCGAGCCGGCCGGTGATGCCTCCCTGGGCGAGCGGCTTTCCGGTGACACAGGCCTCGCCGTTCAACTCGCCCCCGCCGGTGAGAGACTTGTAGGTGTCCACGATCCAGGCCATCTCGGTTGGCCCGGTGCCGTAGTCGGGCGCCGGTACGTCCACCCCTGGTCCGATGAAGAGCTTCTTGACGAGTTCGAAGGTGTAACGGCGGGTGATTCGCTCCAGTTCCTCAGGCGAGTACTTGCGGCGGTCGATCTTGATGCCGCCCTTGGCTCCGCCGAATGGCACGTCCACAATCGCGCACTTGAAGGTCATGAGAGCCGCCAGGGCCATCACTTCGTCTTCGTCGACCATCGTGCTGTATCGGATCCCACCCTTGGTCGGGAGCTTGTGATGGCTGTGCTCCGCCCTCCAGGCCTGGATGACCTCGATCGACCCGTCGTCCCGTTTCACGGGGAAAGTGAGGCGATAGACGCTGTTGCATTCCTTGATCTGGGCCAGGAGTCGCGGGTCATGGCCGGAGATCGCTCCGGCTCGATCGAAGCTGCTGTTTACCTGGTCGAGGAAGCTGACGTGGGTGCTCAAGGGTGGAGCCTCCGTGAAAGTTCGACGCCGTATCGCGTCTACGGAGGTGTCGCCGTCAACCTCCGCAGCGCCGGATCAACGGACCCAATGTACTCAAACCGACGAGTTCGAAGGGGGGTCGGGCTCGTGCGCGAGCAGATCGCCCGGTTGACAGCCCAGGACCTCGCACAGCGCGTTCAGGGTCGAGAACCGAACGGCTCGGGCCTTGCCCGTCTTCAGAATGGAGAGGTTCGCCAGCGTGATCCCCACTTCTTCGGAGAGGTCCGTGAGGGTCATCTGACGCTGGATCAGCATGAGGTCCAGGTTCACCTTGATGCTCATGGTCGGCCCGCGTCAGACGGTCAGAGACTGGTCGTCCTGCAGCTCACTGGCCTGTCGGAAGATCTCCGAAAGGACCAGGATCGCGAGCCCGAAGAACACCGTCTCGAATCGAAAATCGAGCGGTGGCTTGAGGATCAGTCCGTGAACCGCGACTTCATCGATCATGGCAGCGCCAACGACCAGCTTGAGGAACGGAGTGACCGCCCCCCACCCGATGACCACCAGCCCCAGGCGCCGGATTCTGGAGGCGTTCTCTGGTCGAAAGGGCTGGCGATCGAGGACTGATCTGATCAGGGCTCGGAGCTGGCCGTAGACATACAGAAGGACCACCAGGACGATCTCGATCAGCAGGAAGAGGAGCGTCCAGGCGGACTGACTGCGTGTTCGGATGCGCATCTCGCCCTGTCCGACGACCAGGGTCGAGGGCTCAACGCTTCCGTCCTGGGCGGTCGGCGCCAGGGCCGCCTCATCGATGTACACGCGGGCGAGGACCGGCATGTCGGGTGCCTGGCTATCCGGACGGGACAGTCCTCCGAGGATCAGTAGCAGCACGACAGGCACGACGACCAGTCCGATCGCGCAGAACCACCAACCCAGACTGACATAGATCTTGACGGCCCTGGCGAGTTTCGTGCCCCGGGTTGTCATCGCGCACCTCTCTTTGCATTTATTGTTTAACAATAAATATATATTGAAAAACAATAAATACAAGGTCGGATGATTGCGACGATCAGGGGCAGGAAGTCTATGGCGACGTCGGGGGGGTCAGGGGATGGGGCAACCCGTAACTTCGTACGACACTTCGATGCGCTGCATGTCGCGACTGAGATCTTCGTGTCGGGTCGCGCGCTCTTCGTCGAGATCGGTCTCCATCCGGGAGAAGCCGGTCACCACGTATGCGAGCCACCGCGAGTCGACCTGGACATACGCTTCCTTCAGGTCGTCACAGCCCTTGGCCCCCTCAGCGAATGCCTCCGCGAGGTTGTGGAAATAGATCATCGCTCCGTCCGCAGAGTCGGCCAGGGCGTCCAGGACGAAAATCCGGGGGTCGATGCCCGCGGGAACCAGTTCCGGATCTTCCACTCCGGGAACGCCGGACGCGAAGTCGGGGGGCAGAACTACTGGCAGCGCTGCAGCCTCCGGGTCCGCCGTCACGGAATCTGCGCTGGCTTCCACAGGTGGCCGAGCCTCCGCTGGCTGGACCGGCACGGTCGGTACTCGGGATACGGTGTCCGGCAACTGGAAGATGCGGTCGGCTCCAAACAGCGCCACGGCTACGATGCCGATGCCCGCGGCTACGTTGCCTGCCTGGCGAGCCCGATCCGTCCATTTGCTACGCCTGCGTTCTCTCGCACCCGCGATCTCGTCTTCTTCTTCCCCGCGACGGGCCTCGGCTGACTCCTCGGCGGCCTCCGCCGCGTCCGCGGCTATTTCCACCGCTCGTCGCGCGTCGGCATCTGCTACTTCACGGCGGGCCCGTTCGACGGATACCTGCTGGGCCGTTTCCTCGGCCTTCTGTCGCGCTGTCGCTTCGACGGCTCGCCGAAGTTCCGCATCTCTCCGACGTTCCACCTCCTGGGCCGTAGTCTGACGGATGGCCTTCAACTCTGCGCTTCGCCGGGCTACGGTCTGCTCAAGGGCCTTGCGCTCCATGCGCAGCCGGGCGACCTCCTGGCGAGCGACCTCTGCCACCTGCCGGGCCTTCGCGGCCATTAGAGCCGATTCTTCCTCGGCAGCTAGCCTCGCGGCCTCGAATTCGGCGACCTGAGCGGCGGCTTCGGTCTCGGCCTTCCTTCGACGGTCCGACTCCATTCGGGCGGAGCGCCAGGCGTCTTCCGCCTCAGCGGCGAGAACTGCAGCACGCTCCTCGGCGGCGGCCCGCGCCTTCTCCAGATCCGCGGACTCCCTGGCGATCCGCTCCTCGGTCTCCAGAAGGGCGGCCTCGTCCTGCTCCGTCTTAAGGGCATCCTCTTCCTGGATGGCTTCCTTGGCGGCGCGTTTCTCGGACGCCTGCCGTACCGCGTCCTCGGCGGCCTGTCTGGCCGCGTCGAGTTGCAGTGACTTCTGGGCGGACTCGTGCTCGGCAGCCTCCCTGAGTTCGGCTTCGAGACGCGCCGCCTCGACCGCGGCGGCCGCTTCCTCTGCCATGCGCTCAGCCTCATCCACCGCAGCCTGCCGGGCAGATTCCAGCTCCGCCGCCCGTCCCGCCGCCTCGATCTCGGCAGACCGCCGAGCCGACTCTTCGTCCCGTCTCCGGGAGGCCTCTCGCTGGGCGGCCTCGAGGGCGGCCTCGGCCTCAGCCGTGCGTCTGGTGGATTCTACCGCGGCAGTCTGGCGCGTCTCGTCCAACTCGGCCGTCATGCGCGCCGCTTCCTCCTCGGCTACGCGCCGCGCCTCTTCGAGCTCGGCAGTGATGCGTGCCGCTTCTTCCTCGGCTACGCGCCGCGCTTCGGCTTCCGCCTCGCGTTTTCTCGCCTCTTCCTCGGCTTGCTTCTGCGCGACCTCGACTTCGGCGGCGCGCCGTTCGGCCTCCTGTTCGGCCACTTCCCGAGCTGCCTCGAGCTCGGCCGCCTTCCGCACGGCCTCGGCCTCGGCCTCCCTGCGCACAGCCTCCTCGGAGCGATGGCGATCCGCTTCCGCTTCGGCCGTGCTGCGCGCCTTCTCGGCGTCACTGGCCCGTCGTTCGGATTCCTCGGCCGCCTGTCGTGCGGCCTCGATCTCTTCGGCGCGGTGCTCGGCTTCCTGCTCCGCCGCCTGTCGTGCCTCCACGGCGGCTCGCCGCATGGCCTCGATCTCGGCTGCGCGCAGTGCCGCCTCCTCCTCGGCTTCCTTCCGCGCGGATTCTGCCTCGGTCGCCCAGCGGGCAGCTTCTTCCTCCGCAGCCTTGCGCGCTGCCTCGAGCTCGGTCACCCGACGCACGGCCTCCGCGATCGCCTGCTCGTGCTCCTCCGCATCAGAGTTCCGGCGCAGAGCTTCACGCTCCGCGGCTTCGCGAGCCGCCTCGGCTTCGGCCGCCCGTTTCGCAGCCTCTGTTTCCGCGACTCTGATGGCCACGGCGGCTTCCGATGCCTGGCGGGCCGCTTCTTCCTCGGCCGCCTTTCGAGCCGCTTCGAGCTCAGTGGTCCGCCGTATCGCCTCGGCTTCGGCCGCTTTGCGGGCCTCTTCGGCCGCGTCGAGAGTCGCCTGGAGCGCCGCCGCCTGGCGTGCGGCTTCCTCCTCGGAGGCCTTTCGAGCGGCGTTCAGCTCGGCGGTTCGGCGGGCAGCCTCCGCCTCCGCCTCTTTGCGAGCGGCCTCGGCGGCCTCAAGAGTGGCCTGGAGCTCCGCTGCCTGTCTCTCGGCTTCCTCCTCGGCCTTCCGACGCGCCGCCTCCAGCTCGGCGGTGCGACGGGCGGCTTCGGCCTCTGCATCGTGACGGTTCTCCTCGGCCGATTCGAGCGTGGCCCTGAGTTCCGCTGCCTGTCGTTCGGCGAGTTCCTCGGTTTCCTTGCGCGCGGCTTCCAGCTCAGCGGCTCGATTCGCGGCCTCATCTTCGGCGGCCTGTCTGGCCTCGGCTGCCGCGGCGAGCGTGGCCTCGAGTTCACGAACGTGACGTTCGGCGTCCAGCTCGGCAGCGGTTCTCGCAGCTTCCAGTTCCGCAGCACGGTTGGCCGCATCTTCCTCGGCTTCCCGCCGGGAAGCTTCGGCGGAGGCAATGGCAGATTCCAATTCCTCCGCCTTCCGCCGCGCTTCGTCTTCCGCCTTCTGACGGCCAAGCTGCGCTTCCTCGATCCTCCTGGCTGCTTCCTCCTCCACCGCGATACGAGCCGACTCTTCTTTCCGACGCCGTTCCGCTTCCAGTTCTGCCGTCTCCCTGGCGGAGCGGGCTTCCTCGGCCTGCCGAGCGGCCTCTTCCTCCGCGGCCTGGCGGGCCGCCTCTTGTTCCGCTACGCGTCGGGCCGCGTCGGCCTCGGTGGCCCGGAGAGCCTCCTCTAGTTCGGCCGCCCGTCGGTCAGCGGCGTCCGCAGCCGTGCGAAGCTGCTCCAGGTCCATAACGCGGCGCTCCGCTTCCTCTTCCGCCCGCCTCGAGGCAGCCTCGGCTTCTCGGGCCGCATCCTCGGCCTGCTGGCGCTCGGCCTCGGCTTCCGCCTGGCGTCGCTCAGCTTCCGCTTCTTCCTCTTCTTCCTGCTCGATCTCCGCGGTGCGCTGCGCGGCTTGTTCCGCAGCCACCCTGGCGTCTTCGAGCTCGGCTGCGCGGAGCGCTGCCTCGGCCTCTGCCTCTCGTGCCGCGGCTTCAGCCTCTTGGCGCTGCTCACCAAGCTCTACGGCTGTTCGGACTGCGACCGCAACGATGGACCGTCGAGCGATCTCTTCCGCGAGAGGCCCCGAGACGCCGTCCCGGGCCGCGAACGGGCCGCCTGCAGTCGCTGACAGGTCCTGTTCGTGCTGCCCGGCCGCGTCCGTCGATGTCTCGCGGACCACCTTTACATCCGTGCGCACGTTCGTCCAATCGAGAACCGTGCGCCGCTCACCACTTCCGATAGCGCGGGTGGCGACCACCTCGTAGAAAGGCTGCGGTACTGACACCGACATGCCGTCAATCGTCTGGCGGAAGAAGCCTCCACGGGGATCGTCGGGCTCACCAGTGACCAGGATGGCACTGTGCCAGGGCTCGCCGAAGTACTTCCGATGTGTGTTGAGTTCAGTCTCGGACAGGGAGGCGGTTCCACCTCGGCGGAGGTACCAGCCCACGAGATTGCCGCGAAGCCTGCCGGCGCCTGTTCGGAGCAATCCCCAGGCCTCTGCGGGAATCAGGTCCTGCGGATCGTCGAGAAGCGGGAGCGGGGACGGGCACACCCCACTGATGAGCACGTACTTGCGACCGGAATCCAGGTCCTCGCACAAATCACCGGCCAGGAGTCCGAAGGGATGAAGCTCGTCTTCGCCTCCCCCCGCGTGGGCCAGGAGCTGCCTGAGCGCGGCCTGAGTGATGAAGATGTCGTAGAGGGGCACGGTATCGGATCCAGGCGACGCATCGATCGACTGCCAGGCGATGCTCCTGGGGAGGGGCTGAGGAACCGAGATGTGGACGCGCTCCGCTTCGCCGCTCTTCTCAACGGGACTCGGGCCGTCGTGTCGGATATTTCTCTCGGTCGCCATTCAGAATCGCCGAACTCATCTGGTCGCTGTCTGTGGAGCGGCGCCCGGTCGTGGGCCGCACTCGTCCAGGCCCGAAAACAGCAAGTGCCGTTCCACTCGCAAACACGTCGACAGGAGCGGCGGTAACCGCATAAGTCCGGGACAGACCCCCACCAAAACGGGGCCGCCCGATTGAATCAAGTGTGGAAATACGTGTGAATCATGCGAAAAATGGCGCAAAACCGGGCCAACGGGACCGTGCCCCGGTGCTGCCTCAAGCGGCATTCCGATTGGCCTCCTCAGAGACAAGCATGTCCACCAACTCGGCAATGGCCTCGGCCGGCCGATCCAGGCCCGGTTCTTCCCGGTGCAACTCCTCGATTCGCTCGAAAATGATCTGTGCGACGGTGAGTTCGAGGTAGGGAATCGAGCGGGCTTGCGCCGCGAAATCCTCATAGTCGTCGTCGCGAGCGGCCTCCAGCAGCTGGAGTACGCAACTGGGCAGCGAGCCCTGGCCCTTTTCGAGAGCCCCGGTCCAATAGGTCGTCCAATCGTAGAACGCGACCTGCATGCCGCCCTCCTCGCTGAGTGTCGTCACCCAACCGATTTGCAAGAGACGCTCCGGCGCCGGGTCGAGGGGCGAGAGAGCCTTTGGGACAGGGGTTTTAGGGCCCTCCCACCCCGACCGGCCCGTAGCGCCCCGGCGGCGATTCGCCGCAATCCAGAAGTGGTTCTTGCAAATCCCCTTGGCGGCCGGCTACCGTCTTCCGCATGCCCAATCGACTGATTCACGAGAAGAGCCCGTACCTGCTGCAGCACGCCAACAACCCGGTGGACTGGTATCCGTGGGGAGAGGAAGCGTTCGAAGCGGCTCGCGAGCTCGACCGACCGATCTTCCTGTCGATCGGGTATGCCACGTGTCACTGGTGCCACGTTATGGAGCACGAGTCGTTCGAAGATCCGGCAGTGGCCCACCTGATGAACGAGGCGTTCGTCAACATCAAGGTGGATCGGGAGGAGCGACCGGATATCGATGGCATCTACATGACGGTCGCACAGTTGACGACCGGGCGTGGCGGCTGGCCACTGACGATCCTCATGACGCCGGACAGGGTGCCGTTCCTCGCCGCGACCTACATTCCGCGCGAGAACCGGCATGGACTCGTGGGCATGCTGAACCTGGTTCCCCGGGTGCGCCAGGCGTGGGAAGAGGACAGGTCGGCGCTGCTCGATTCCGCTACTTCGATTCAGCAGCGTCTCGAGGAGATGGCGGCGGCTGACTTCGGCGGCCGCACCCTGGGGGTCGAAGTGCTGCGGCAGGGATTCGGCGAGCTGTCGGGGTCGTTCGACCGCGAGCATGGTGGATTCGGATCCGCCCCGAAGTTTCCGACCCCACACCGGTTGTTGTTTCTTCTTCGCTACTGGCGGCGCACCGATGTGGACATGGCCCTCGACATGGTCGTGCAGACTCTGGCTTCCCTGCGTGCTGGTGGGGTGTTCGACCAGGTAGGTTTCGGATTTCACCGCTACTCGACCGATCGCCAGTGGTTGCTGCCTCACTTCGAGAAGATGCTGTACGACCAGGCGATGTTGATGCTCGCCTACGCGGAGTCGATCGAGGCCAAACCCGGCCAGGGCAGAGAGACCGTCGTTCGCGAGATCGCCGAGTACGTGCTTCGTGACCTCACATCGCCCGACGGCGCGTTCTACTCAGCCGAGGACGCCGACAGCGAGGGAGAAGAAGGCAAGTTCTACGTGTGGTCGCTGGACGAAGTGCAGGAAGTTCTCGGGGAAGATGGAGCCCGCCTGGCGTCAGCGGCCTGGAACCTGGAAGCTGCGGGGAACTACCGCGACGAGGCGACTGGCGAGACCACCGGCCTCAACATCCCGCACATGACCGGCCCGCCCGGTGCATGGGCGGCGGACCGGGGCAATCCAACCGACGAGCCGACGAATCTTCTCGACGAAGCGCGCACGGTCCTCTTCGCGCGGCGCGAGCTACGCGAGCGCCCGCTTCTGGACGACAAGGTGCTCACAGACTGGAACGGTCTGATGATCGCCGCGCTCGCTCGCGCCGGCCGAGTGCTGTCCGAACCCGGGCTGGTGGCAGCTGCCCGGCGCTCCGCCGACTTCCTGCACCGGAGAATGAGATCCGACGGCGATCTCCTGCACAGGTACCGGGATGGTGAAGCGGCCCTGGAGGCAAACCTCGACGACTACGCTTTCCTCGCCTGGGGAGAAACCGAGTTGTACCAGGCCACCCTCGATCCGGAACATCTCGCCCGTGCGATTCGGCTCACGGACGCCATGGTCGAGCGATTCCTCGACACGGAAAGAGGCGGGTTCTTTTTCAGCCCGGCGGGCAAGACGGACCTGATCGTTCGCCAGAGGGAGGTCTATGACGGCGCGATTCCGTCCGGAAACTCGGTCGCCCTCTTCAACCTGGTCCGATTGGCCAGGCTGACCGGTCGGCCTGACTATGAGAAGCTCGCCTCCGACGCCTCATCGGCGTTTTCGCGCCAGGTCGCGTCGCAGCCCGCGGCTTTCACCTTTTTCCTGGCAGCTCTCGACATGGCGATCGGACCATCTCAGGAGCTGGTGGTCGTGGGCGATCCCGAAGGGGAGGACACCCGCTCGCTTCTCGCGGTCGCCGGAGAGGGGTACCACCCGAACCGTGTCGTGCTTCTGCGGCCGCCGGGGGCCGCGGGGGATGCGATCGTGGAACTGGCGCCGTTCACGAAGAGCTTCGGCCTGCTGGACGGTCGAGCCGCCGCCTACCTTTGCAGCGGATTCGCGTGCGAGCGGCCCGTCTCCGACGCGGAAGCTCTTCGCGATCTCATCAGAACGGCCTGACGCTCCCGCTCAGCGCTTGTCGAGCAGCGCCTTGAGCTTCACGTGCCATCGGGACACCTCACCTCCGGCGACATCCGCTTCGAGCGACGCGACCACCACCCGCTTCAGTCCGGGCAGGACCGTAGCCGCCTCGGCGAGCGCGTCGAAAACTGCGCCCTCGATAGACTCCTCCGAGGACCCTTCGATCTCCAGCTTGATTTCCTGAGATGCGACCAGGATGTTGTCAGAGGAGACCACCGTGGACAGGTAGCGCTGCCGCGCCCGCCGGCGTCCTTCCTCCATCGCACGTTCCGCGGTGCTGGCATCGATGTCCAGGTCGTCGCGAATCCGTTGGAGGAATTCCTCCTCCTCGGGGTCGAGTCGATGATCCGAGATCAAGTCTTCGACCGCGGCACCGTACACCGCACAGGCGACTTCCTCGTGCACTTCAAAGGCCACCGGGTCCGGAAGGGCGAGAATCGCCCGCAGGTGACCCAGGTCAGCGACCTCGGTCCCGCTGAGGGAGTGGTCCACCAGGCAGAACTCGAGGTATCGCCGGTAGAGGTCGCGACACTGCGATTGCAGCCTCGACAGGTCCACCCCGTGCTCCGTAGCGATCGCGGTGACCTGATCGGGCGCGACCTCAGAGATGTCCGGCGAGCCGCCGAGCATGGCCTCGATGTCGCGGGCGGCCGCGCCCCGGGCCTTACGGCCGAGAAGACGTGACCCCAGGCCTCCGGATGCTGTGGGGCTGCTCTCGAACGGTCCTGTCATCCTCGACCTCCTCGCTGCGACGAATCAGATAGTCGGCGCCTGGCCGACTGAGAATGCTCTTCAGGTGCATACACGGCAAACGGGCCTCGCGTGATCGTGTATCTACGACCGGCCCGGTACATTGTCGAGGTCACTCCACCCGGCACCCCGCCGGTGGCAGGTGACCGGAAGATGGGAGAGCCAGGATGGAGAGGTACCTGGACGTGCGGGTCGAGGTGGCGGCCGCGCTTGCCACGGGACGACCGGTAGTGGCACTCGAGTCGACCGTGTACGCGCACGGCCTTCCTCGTCCAGTCAGCCTCCAGGCGGCGGAGGCCATGGAGGCCGCCGTTCGTGAGGAGGGTGCTGTCCCCGCCACCATCGGCCTCCTGCGCGGCAGGGTCGTTGTCGGCATGACGCCCGATGAGATCGAAGAACTTGCTACCGGACTGGTGGTCGCGAAGGTGAGTGTTCGCGATATCGCGCCGGTGATCGCGACGCGCAGGCCCGGAGCCACGACAGTGGCGGCCACGGCGGCCCTGGCGAGCACGGCCACGATCAGGATCATGGCGACCGGGGGGATCGGCGGTGTTCATCGTGAAGGCGAAGACAGCCTCGACGTGTCCGCCGATATCCAGGCACTGTCACGGACACCGATCGCCGTCGTGTGTGCGGGGGCGAAAGCGGTTCTGGATCTGGGACG